>DASWER010000428.1:0-46602 GCA_036394655.1 Burkholderiales bacterium | reverse complement strand
CCGGCGAGCATCACCACCTCGCCAGGTTCGATTTTCAGGCTGACGTCGAACAGCACCCGGGCGCGCCCGTAACCGGCGCTGACTCCCTTGAGCTCAAGCAGGGCCAAGGTAGACCTCCTGTACCCGGGCATTGCCGCGGATCTCGGCGGGCGCGCCGCTCGCGATGACTTCGCCGGCGTAGAGCACCATGACGCGATCGGCATGGCCGAATACCACGTCCATGTCGTGCTCGGTGAAGAGCACCGCGATGCCCTCGCTCCTGGCGAGCGATGCCGCAAGCGTTATCAGCTCGGCGCGCTCTTGGGGCGCCATGCCCGCCGTGGGCTCGTCCATCAGGAGAAGTTTCGGACGATTCGCGAGCGCGATCGCCAGCTCGACGCGCTTCAGGTCGCCATAAGCCAGCACCGCGCAAGGGCGCGCGGCCTGCTCCAGCATCGCTACGCGCGAGAGCAGCGCATCGGCTGCGGCGAACGCAAGCCCCGAGAACGCGGCCACTGGCGAGCTGAGCCGCTGCTGAGAGGAGAGGAGTGCCATCTGCACGTTCTCGCGCACGGTCATGGAGCCGAAGGTCGCGGTGATCTGGAACGTGCGCCCGACGCCGAGGCGCCAGGTGTCGCGCGGCGCGCGACCGGCGAGGCTCTGACCGTCGAGCTCGATGGCGCCGGCATCGGGCGCGAGCTGGCCGTTCAGCAGGTTGAAGCAGGTGGTCTTGCCGGCGCCGTTCGGGCCGATCATCGCCACCAGCTCACCCGAGGACACGCTGAACGACACGCCGCGCAAGGCCTGCACGCCGCCATAGCTCTTGCTCAGCCCCTGCACCACGAGTGCCGTCATCGGCCCAGGCGCTCCCGCACCAGCACCAGCGCGAGGATCAGTGCGCCCATGGCAGCTCGCCAGTAGTTGAAGTCGCGCGCGAGCGAGTCCTCGAGCCAGGTGAAGAGCGCTGCGCCCCAGGCGGGCCCGGTGAGGGTCTGCACGCCGCCCAGCAGCACCATGACGAGCGCGTCCACCGAGCGCGGCACCGAAAGCGTCTCGGGCGAGATGGACCCCTTGGAGAAGGCGTACAGCGCGCCCGCGATGCCGGCGAACGTACCCGCGATCGTGAAGGCGATCCATTGCGTGCGCCGTACATCGATGCCGATGGCATCGGCGCGTAGCGGCGAGTCGCGCGCCGCGCGCAGCGTGTATCCCAAAGGCGCATCGAGCGCACGCCACAGCAGCGCGGCGCTCGCAGCGCAGATGCCGAGGGCGAGATAGTAGTAAGCGGACTTGGAGGCGAGCCACGCCGCCGGCCACACCCCGATCAGGCCGTTCGAGCCGCCGGTGACGCTGTCCCATTGGAAGGCGATCGACCAGGCAATCTGTGCAAAGGCGAGCGTCAGCATCGCGAGATACACGCCCGACAATCGCACGCAGAACCAGCCGGACGCGAGCGCGCCCGCCAGCGCGAAGAGCGGCGCCAGCGCGAGCGCCAGTTCCATCGGCGCGTGCCAGCGCAACAGCAGGAGCGCTGCGCCATAGGCGCCGAGGCCGAAATATGCGGCGTGACCGAACGACACCAGCCCGCCGGGTCCCATCATGAAGTGCAGGCTGACAGCGAACAGCGCGAACACCAGCACGTCGGTGAGCAACACCAGGGTGTATTCGCCGCTGGCGAGCGGGAGGAGGGCAAGCACGGCGAGAGCTGCGGCGAACGCGAGCCAGCCCTTGGGCCCCAGCCGAGCGAGCGGCGGCTCCGGTGCCGCGGCACCGCGCTGTGACAGCACGGGCTTGCCGAGCAGGCCCCACGGCCGCAGCACCAGCACCAGCGCCATGACGACAAATTCGACGGCGAGCGTGGCCTTCGAGTAGCCGAGGCCGATGCAAAACGCCTTCACCTCGCCGATCAGCAGCGCGGCGAGGAATGCGCCCGGAATCGAGCCGAGGCCGCCCACCACGACCACCACGAAAGCGTCCGAGATCGCAGCGAGATCGATTTCCAGGCTCGCCGGCTCGCGTGGCACCGCGAGCGCGCCGCCGAGACCCGCGAGCAATGCGCCGAGCGCGAACACTGCGGTGAAAAGCCAGCGCTGGTTGACGCCGAGGGCGCCCGCCATTTCGCGGTCCTCGGTCGCCGCCCGCACCAGCGTGCCCCAGCGCGTGCGGGTAAGGAGCAGATGGAGCGAGCCGAAGACCAGCGGACCGAGCGCGATCAGCAGCAGCTCGTAGCGCGGGAAGCGCGAGCCAGCGATCTCGACGGCATCGGCGAATCCCGGCGCGCGCGGGCCGAGCAGGTCCTGCGGCCCCCAGGCCCAGAGGGCGAAATCGCGAGCCAGCAGGACGAGGCCAAAGGTGGCGAGCAGCTGCAGCAGCTCGGGCGCCTTGTACAGCCGGCGCAGCACCAGCATCTCGACCGCCGCGCCGGCGAGCGCCACGAGCGTCGCGGCGAGCGGCACGCTCAGCCAATATCCCATCTTGGGCGCGAGCCACACGGCGAGGTACATGCCGAGCATGTATAGCGAGCCGTGCGCGAAGTTGACGATGCGGCTGACGCCGAAGATCAGCGACAGCCCGGCGGCGAGGAGAAAGAGCGAGCTCGCGGCGGCGAGCCCGTTCAGGAACTGCAGCAGGACTGCTGAAGCGCTCAATCCTTGCGGAGCTTACGTATCTCCGAGTCGGGCGGCTGGAACTTGGCGCCGTCGGCGTAGCGCCAGTTCACCATGACGCCGCGCCCGTCTTTCCTGGCGAGCTGGCCGACGTAGGCGCCCATCGTCGACTGGTGATCGATCGCGCGCCAGGTGATGCGGCCCAGAGGGCTTTCCATCTGCAGGCCGCGCAGCGCCGCCGAGAGCTTCTCCGGATCGGCCGAGCCGGCCTTGCGCAGGCCTTCGGCGATGGCGTAGAGCGCGGTATAGCCGACGAGCGAGCCGAGGCGTGGATAGTCGTTCCAGCGCTTCTGATATGCGCCGAGGAAGCGCTGGTGCTCCGGCGTCTGGATCTCGCTCCATGGATAACCGGTCACCCACCAGCCCTCGGGCGTCTCATCTTTCAGCGTATCGAGATATTCCGGCTCGCCGGCCAGCAGGTTCACCACCGGCCGGTCGGCAAAGAGACCGCGCGTATTGCCTTCGCGCACGAACTTCTGCAGGTCCGCCGCGAACAGCGAGCTGAAGATCGCATCGGGCTTCGCATCCGCGAGCGCCTGCACGACCGCGCCGGCGTCTATTTTCCCGAGCGGCGGCGCCTGCTCGGTCACGAACTCCACATCGGGCTGCGCCGCTTTCAGTAGCTTCTTGAACGATTCGGTGGCCGACTGCCCGTATTCATAATTGGGATACACGATGGCCCAGCGCTTCTTCTTCAGCTTCGCCGCCTCGGGCACCAGCATCGCCACCTGCATATACGTCGAGGGGCGCAGGCGGAAAGTGTAGCGATTGCCGTTCTCCCAGACGATCTTGTCGGTGAGCGGCTCGGCGGCGAGGAACACGATCTTGCGCTGCTGCGCGAGGTTGGCCACCGCCAGGCCGACGTTCGACGCGAACGTCCCCATGAGGACATTGGCTTTTTCCCTGGAGATGAGTTCTTCTGCGACGCGAACCGCGTCACCCGGTGTGCCTCCGTCGTCGCGCGATACCACCTCGAGCTTGCGGCCGAGCACGCCGCCCTTGGCATTGATCTCCTCGAGCGCGAGCTCCCAGCCCTTCTTGTACGGCTCGAGGAAGGCGGGGAACACCTTGTAGCTGTTCAGCTCGCCGACCTTGATGGTCTGCGCCTGTGCGCCGCACGCGGCAATCCCCCCAGCGATGATGCCGATGATCCTGACGAGCTTCATGACGTTCCTAGATGAGATCGGACGATTGAATGCGTTTGACGCCGGCGGTATTCATCGCCGCCCACGCCTTGGTGAGCGAGCCTTGGGTGTCGATGCCGCGGCAGGCGTCCTCGATGACCAGTGCCTCGAACCCCTGGGGGCGCGCGTCCAGCGCGCTCCACGCAACGCAAAAGTCGGTCGCGAGGCCGGCAAAGAAAACGCGCTTCAGGCCGCGCTGCTTGAGATAGCCACCGAGACCGGTCGGGGTTTTCTTATCCGCTTCAACGAACGCCGAATAGCTGTCGACCTCGCGCCGGTTGCCCTTGCGGATGATCAACTCGGCATGCGGAATATCCAGCCCTTTGTGGAGCATCGCGCCTTCTGTGCCCTGTACGCAGTGGTCGGGCCATAGCACCTGCGTGCCGTAGGGCAGCTCGATGGTGTCGAACGGTTTTTTGCCGGGGTGTTGCGAGGCGAAGGAAACGTGGTCGGGCGTGTGCCAGTCCTGCGTAAGCACCACGTGCTCGAAGCTTTTGGCGAGGCGGTTCACGAGAGGGACGATCTCGTCGCCTCCCTTGACCGCGAGCGAGCCGCCGGGCACAAAACAATTCTGCACGTCGACCACGACGAAGACATCGCTGCCGCGCAAGCCGAGCTTCGACGCTCCCCAAGCGCGCATACCCGTCAGGGACAAGGCGATGAAGCCGGCCGACAAACCGATAAGGGCTCGCCGGTTCATCGCCCGCCTTCGACTTTCGCGCCCCGGTCGGGGCGGATCTTGTCGGTGCCGCCGGGAAAGGCGCGCCAGAACTCCTTGCGCACCAGGCTCACCAGCGTGGCGCTCTTGTTGAGGCCGTGGTAGCGCGCCACCACCTCGAGCATCTCCAGGTCGCGCGGCATCGCGGAGAAGGTACTGACCTTTGCCTTGACCTTAGGCATATACAAATCTTATATAAGATCTGTATAGGTCGTCAAGCCGCCTTTCGCTCTGCCGGCGGCGGCAGCTCGCGCAGGCAGCGCCCGATCCAGAGCGCGGTCAGCTTCTCCTGCACGCCGTTCTGCGCCAGGCGCTGCGCCAGGGCGCCGAAGTCGACCTGGTCGAGCGGCTGGTCCTGGTTGAAGCAGGAGAACACGTAGCTCGTCTTGCCGGTGAAGGGGTCGACGTGCGGCTGCAGGCACTGGGCGCAGATCTCTTTCATCATGCATTGCATCGGCGAGTTGATCGAGCCGATCGCCACATGGTTCTTCTTAAGGAAAGGCGCGAGCGCACTGTGGCGCGCCGCGGCGACCGCGGCCATCATGCGGTCGGAGCCGATGGCGATGATGCGATCGGCGGTGGCGAAGGGAATCGGCTGCGGACCGAGCGCGCCGCTCGCATACGCCTGCATTGCCTGAACGATGTTGCCGACGAAAGCGCGGTCCTGCGGCCGGCGCGGCGCGAAGCCCGGCGCCTCGTCGCAGCACCAGATCACCACATCGGACGAGGCTTCGATGTCGTCGATGCGGTAGCGATCGCTCATCTCCTTGTAGCCGGCAAAATAGATGACTTTGCTGCCCGCCGCGCGCAAGGCGCGGCCGATGGAGAAGAGCACTGCGTTGCCGAGACCGCCGCCGGCCAGCACCACGGTCTCATCCGAGGGGATCTCGGTGGGCGTGCCGGTCGGCCCCATCAGGACGACCGGCTCCCCGGGGCGCAGGTAGGCGAGCAGGTCGGCCGAGCCGCCCATCTCGAGCGCGATCACCGAGATGAGGCCACGCTCCTTGTCCACCCACGCACCGGTGAGCGCCAGGCCTTCCATCGCCAGCGTCGTCCCCGGCACGCGCAAGGCGAGCGTTTCGAAGTTCTGCATGCGGTAGAACTGCCCCGGATTGAAGCGCCGGGCGGCGACGGGCGCGCGCAGCACGACCTCGACGATGCGTGGCGTCAGGCGCCGCACTTCATGGACGACGGCGCGCAGGTCACGGTTGAGGCGAGAAAGGAACCGTGCATCGTCATCCGCGCTCGCGGGCGAGCGCTGCGCCAGCACGCGGCTCACCACGGGGTAGCCTTGCTTCGCGCTGCCCATCGCCTTCACCACGTTGCCGAAGTAAGAGGGGTGAAGGTCGCCGAAGAAGCTCATGAAGCGCCCATCGGCATAACGGTGCAGCAGTACCTGCGGCTGCGTCGGCTTGGCGGTGTGGCGCTCGGGTCTTACCGGTGCGCCACTCTCGTCGGTGGCCAGGAAATATTTGCCGTCGAGCGCGAGGCTCACGCCCTCCTCGCGCGCGAGCACGGTGTTGGGCTGAGTCCCTGCGGCAATCAGCACCGAGCGCGCCGGAAGCTCGACCTCCTTGCCCTCGATGGCGAAGTTGACCGCGCGCGCATGGCCGTAGCCGTCGACCTCGATGCGGCTGGGCGTGAGGCCTTCGGCGAATACGATGCCTTCTTCGAGCGCCTTCTCGACCTCCTCGTGGTTCAGCGTGTAGGAGGGGCTGTCGATCAGCCGGCGGCGATAGGCGATGGTCGCGCCGCCCCACGACTTGAGCAGCGCCAGGCGTTCCTCCGGCCGGGCCGCGCGCAGCGCGCGCGCGTGCGCCAGGAATTCCTGCGCGATGGCGCGTTCCTCGGTGTTCCACGACGCCGGCTCCTCGCCCAGCGCTTCGAACCGGGTGAGGAACTTGTCGACCTGGACCGCGTAGTAGGCCAGCGACTCCGTCGCGGTGTCGATCGCGGTAAGCCCGCCGCCGATCACGACGACCGGCAGGCGGATCTGCAGGTTGGCGATCGATTCGCGTTTCGCGGCGCCGGTGAGCTGCAGCGCCATCAGGAAGTCGGATGCCGCGCGCACGCCGCGTGCAAAGCCATTCGGAATGTCGAGCACCGTCGGACGTCCCGCGCCCGCGCACAGTGCGATGTGGTCGAAGCCGTCGGCGAACGCCTCGTCGATGGTCAGCGTGCCGCCGAAGCGCACGCCGCCGAACATGGCGAACTGGCGGCGCCTTTCCAGCAGAAGACGGATCATCTTCAGGAAGTTCTTGTCCCAGCGCACCGTGATGCCGTACTCGGCCACGCCACCGAAGCCGGCCATGATCCGGCTGTCGAGCGGTTCTCGGAGCTGGGAAATATTTTTTACCGGCGCAAACGCGACGTGGTGGCCGAGCGGATCGACCCCCGAGATGGCGGGATCGAGCGGCTCGATCTTCAGCCCGTCGATGCCGACCACCGTGTGGCCATCGTTCATCAGGTGGTGCGCGAGCGTGAAGCCCGCAGGACCCAGGCCGACGATCAGCACGCGACGCCCGCTCGGCGCCTTCGGATAGGGCCGGCGCAGGTCGAAGGGATTCCAGCGGGTGAGCAGCGAGTAGATCTCGAAGCCCCAGGGTAGCTCGAGCACATCCTTCAGCGTGCGCGTCTCGGCCTGCGGGATGTCGACCGGGTCCTGCTTCTGGTAGATGCAGGACTTCATGCAGTCGTTGCAGATGCGGTGGCCGGTGGCCGCCATCATCGGGTTGTCGACGGCGATGATGCCGAGCGCGGCGAGCGGCTGGCCGCGCGCCTTGACCAGGTGGAATTCGGAGATCTTTTCTTCGAGCGGGCAGCCGGCGAGCGGCACGCCGAAGACCGTCTTGCGGAAACCCTCGGCGGGCGCCTTTTCCTTGAGGCCCTTGGCGCAGGAATCCTTGTTCTGCTCGTGGCACCAGATGCAGTAGTTCGCCTCATCGAGCGCGCCGACCAGATCGGTACCGGCATCGGTGAGCGCGAAGCCTTCGCGATGGCGCAGATGCTCGAGACGATGCTCGGCGAAGCCGCGCGCGGTTTCCGTGCGTACGGGAACCAGGCGCATGAAGTCGAGCTTCTGCGGCGCCTTGAAGAGCACGCCCGCGGCATGTCTTGCCTTGCCGGCGGGTGTCGTGACTGCCCACGCGGCGTAGCGCGCGGCGAGCTCGAGCTCTTTTGCATGCGCCGGCTCGTCCTGCAGCCAGCGGCTCACGTTGCGCGCGAAGTCGAGCTCGGTAGTGAACCCAGCTTCTGCAGGATCGAACTGCTGCAGCTCGGCGGGCTTGACCTTGTGCAGCGCGCGCCGCTGCACGAACTGGCGCTTCACCGAATAGAGCGGCGCGAGCTCGTTGTGCTTCTCGGCGAGCGCCTGCGCTTCGGCTTCGATGCGAAAGAGTTTGGCGATGAAATCTTCGACGTGCGGCGCGAGCGCGATCAGGAGTTCCGACTCGGCCGCGGCTGCGGGAGGAGTTGCACGAGCGGCGGTCAGCTTGTCGGCGAGCGCGCGATCGGTCTGCGCAAGGAAAGCGACGAACGCGCGATCGAGCCGGATCAGGCCGGCGCGCTCGTACAAGTCGGGAAAGGCAATGCCGAAGCCAAGCTGCATGAGGTTAGAATTATCGTCGAATTTTTTCCGGCATTACCTTATTCCCCCCGGGAGCAGCCGATGCAGATCAAGAACAGCGTCTTCCTCATCACCGGTGGCGCATCGGGTCTCGGCGCCGCCACTGCGCGCATGGCCGCCGAGAACGGCGGCAAGGTCGTGATCGTCGACATGCAGGCGGAGGCCGGCGAGAAGCTCGCGCGCGAGCTCGGCGGGCGCTTTGCCAAGGCTGACGTGGCGTCGGAGGCCGATGGCAAAGCGGCGGTCGCGCTGGCGCTGAAAGAGTTCGGCGGGCTGCACGTGCTGGTGAACTGCGCCGGCATCGCGATCGCAGAGCGCACCATCGGCAAGGAAGCGCCGCATGATCTCGGCCGCTTCGAGCGCGTGCTGAAGGTCAATGTGATCGGCACCTTCAACATGATTCGCCTGGCGGCCGATGCGATGGCGAAGGCGGGGCCCAATGCAGCCGGCGAGCGCGGCGTCATCGTCAACACCGCGTCGGTCGCGGCATACGACGGCCAGATCGGGCAGGCGGCCTATGCCGCGTCCAAGAGCGGCGTGGTCGGCATGACCCTGCCGATCGCGCGCGATCTGTCGCGCAACGGCATCCGCGTGTGCACCATCGCGCCGGGAGTCTTCGAGACGCCGATGCTGATGGGCCTGCCGAAGGATGCGCAGGACTCGCTCGGCAAGCAGGTGCCGTTTCCCTCGCGCCTGGGCCGCCCGGCCGAGTATGCGCAGCTGGTGAAGGCGATCGTCGAGATCGAGATGCTGAACGGCGAGACCATCCGCCTCGACGGCGCGATCCGGATGGCGCCTAAGTAATCGGCTTCATCTCCCGCTGATAAAGGCGGGAGCGCTCCACATAGCCGGAGGCGATGCCGAGGAGGTTTTGCCGCTCCTCCGGCTTGAGCTCGCGCACGATCTTCCCCGGAGAGCCGACCACGAGCACGCCGTCGGGGATCTCCTTGCCTTCGGTGATCAGGCTGTTGGCGCCGATCAGCACACCCTTGCCGATCTTCGCGCCGTTCAGCACCACGCTGTTGATGCCGACCAGCGTGCCCTCGCCGATGGTGCAGCCATGCAGCATCACCTTGTGTCCGATGCTCACCCGGCGGCCGAGCGTCATCGGATAGCCGGGATCGACGTGCAGCACCGAGCCATCCTGCACGTTGCTGCCTTCGCCGATGGTGATGCGATCGTTCTCGGCGCGGATCACCACCTTGAACCAGATATTGGCCTCGGCGTGCAGCGTGATCGAGCCGACGAGCGTCGCGTCGTACGCAATGTAGTGATGCTCGCCGACCAGTTCGACGCGGCGCTCGCCCAGGGAAAAGAGAGGCATGCGGCTATCATAATGCAGTGAAGATTCTCGTCCTCGGTGCTGGTGTCATCGGCACCACCACGGCCTGGTACCTCTCGCAGGCCGGTCATGAAGTCAGCGTGATCGAACGGCGCGCAGCGCCGGGCCTCGAGACTTCGTTCGCGAACGGCGGCCAGGTCTCGGCCACGCACGCGCAACCGTGGGCGAAGCCCTCGGTGGTGCCGCAGATCCTGCGCTGGCTCGGGCGCGAGGATGCGCCGCTGCTGTTTCGCGCGCGGGCCGACCGCGCGCAATGGCTGTGGGGTCTCGGCTTTCTCGCCGAGTGCTGGCCCGGGCGTTTCGAGCGCAATTGCCGGGCGCTTGCCGGCCTCGCTGCCTACAGCCTCGAGTGCCTGCGGGCGCTGCGACGCGAGACCGGCATCCGCTATGACGAGCTTGCGCGCGGCATTCTGCACTTCGCGACCCGGGAGCCGGACCTCGAGGCGTTGACGCGCCACGCCGAGGAGATGCGCGCGCTCGGCTTCGCGCGCGAGCTGAAGACTGCAGCCGAATGCGCAGCGCTCGAGCCGGCGCTGCAATATTCCGAGGAACGCGTGCTCGGCGGCGTCTACAGCGCTGCGGACGAATCGGGCGACGCGTACAAGTTCACCGTGGAGCTCGCGCGGCGTGCGGCCGGCAGCGGCGTGCGCTTCCTCATTGGCGAGACCATCGAGCAGCTCGAGGCTCGCGGCGGTGCTGTGGAAGCAGTGCGCCTCGCGAGTGGACCGCTCCGGGCCGATGCCTATGTGGTGGCGCTCGGCAGCTATAGCCCGCTGCTGCTGCGCAAGCTGGGCATCCGGATTCCGGTCTATCCGCTAAAGGGCTATTCGATCACGCTGCCGCTCGGATCCACGGAGGCCATGGCGGCGCCGAGCGTGAGCCTGACCGACGAGGCGTTCAAGATTGTCATCACGCGGCTTGGCAACCGGCTGCGTGCCGCCGGCACGGCGGAACTCACCGGCTATGACACCTCGGTGAACATCGTGCGCTGCAATGCGATCCTGCGCCGCGTCGGGCAGCTATTTCCGCAGCTCGGGGCGACCAGCTCGGTCGACCGGTGGGCCGGACTGCGCCCGGCGACGCCGAGCAATGTGCCGGTGATCGGCCGCACGCGCTTCTCCAACCTGTTCCTGAATACCGGGCATGGCACGCTCGGCTGGACGCTGGCGTGTGGCTCGGCCAAGGCGCTTTGCGCGCTGATGTCGGGGCAGCGGCCGGAAGTGGAGTTCTCCTTTCTTGCGCGCTAGCGAATCGCTGTTCCTCGAGGTGCGCGGCCTGCGCTACCACGTGCGCCGCTGGCCGGCGCCAGGCGCACCGAAGGTCGTGCTGCTCCACGGCTGGATGGACGTGTCGGCGTCGTTCCAGTTCCTGGTCGACGCGCTGCGCGGCGAGTGGGATATCTATGCGCCGGATTGGCGCGGTTATGGGCTGACCGACTGGGGCAGGTCGGACTGCTACTGGTTTCCGGACTACATCGCCGATCTGGACTTCTTGCTCGATGTCTTCGGCGGCACGGTGCATCTCGTCGGCCACAGTCTCGGCGGCAATGTGGCGTGCATGTATGCCGGCGTGCGGCCCGAGCGCGTGATGAAGCTCGTGAACCTGGAGGGTTTCGGCATGACCGCAACGCGTCCCGACGATGCCCCCAGGCGCTACGCGCGCTGGCTCGAAGAGCTGCACGACCGGCCGGGATTCCGGCCCTACGCGAATTTCGGCGAGCTGGCGAAGCGGCTGCGTGAAGGCAACCCGCGGCTCAGCGCCGAGCGCGCCGAATATCTGGCGCAGCATTGGGGCCGGCAGACGGAGGAGGGGACGGTCGTGCTGCGCGGCGACCCGGCCCACAAGATCGTGAACCCGGTGCTTTACCGTTATGAGGAAGCACGCGCCTGCTGGCGGCAGGTGCGCGCGCCGCTGCTGTGGGTCGACGGTGCCGAATCGACCACGCTCAAGCGCATCGGCCTCGATGAGGCGCAGCATGCCGAGCGCCGTGCCGAGTTCAAGCATTTGCGCTACGTGACGTTGCCGCAGGCCGGGCATATGCTGCACCACGATCAGCCGGAAACCGTGGCGCAGCTGATCGAGGAACATCTCACGAGCTGATGGCACAGTATTTCTCCATCCATCCGACGCATCCGCAGGCGCGCCTCATCCACCGCGCCGCGAACATCGTGCGCGCCGATGGCCTCATCGCCTATCCGACGGACTCGTGCTACGCGCTGGGCTGCCTGACCACCTCGAGCAAAGCGCTCGAGCGTCTGCGTCGCGCGCGCGGCATCGACGAGCGGCACCATTTGACGCTCATGTGCCGCGACCTGTCGGAGATCGCGGCCTACGCCGTGGTCGACGATGCGCGCTTTCGCCTCATGAAGCGCGCCACGCCCGGCAGCTATACGTTCATCCTGCGCGCACGGCGCGAGCTGCCGCGGCGCTCGGTGCATCCGAAGCGCAAGACCATCGGCGTGCGCGTGCCGGGTCATCCGGTGGCGCACGCGCTGCTGGCGGAGCTCGACGAGCCGATGCTTTCGGCGACGCTGCTCCTGCCCGGGGACGAGCAGCCGCTCTCCGAGCCAGAGGAGATTCGCGCGCGGCTGGAGCGCAGCATCGACCTCGTGATCGACGCCGGTTCGTGCGGCACCGAGCCCAGCACGGTGATCGATTTGACGGGCGACACACCGCTCGTCCTGCGCAAGGGAAGCGGCTCGCTCGCGCCCTTCGCGGTGGAGGCCGTCTGATACCGTCTGATAGAATCGGTCTTCGCAGATGGACGTCAACTCACTCGTACAGACGGTCGCCATCTACGCCCTTCCGGTGCTGTTCGCGATCACGCTGCACGAGGCGGCGCATGGCTATGTCGCGCGCCATTTCGGCGATATGACGGCGCACGCGCAGGGCCGCATCAGCCTGAATCCGATCCGCCATATCGACATCGTCGGCACGATCATCGTGCCGCTGGTGATCCTCGTGCTGACCTCCAAGCTGATCGGCGGCGGCGGCCTGCTCTTCGGCTGGGCGAAGCCGGTGCCGGTGAACTACTCGGCGTTGCGCAAGCCGCGCCAGCACATGGCGCTGGTCGCGGCGGCGGGGCCCGGCGCAAATCTCGTCATGGCGCTCATCTGGGTGCTCGCGCTAAAACTCGCAGTGCTGCTGCCGGCCAACGGCTTCTCCCAACCGCTCGGCCTGATGGCGCAGGCCGGGATCTTCGTCAACCTGATTTTCATGTTCCTCAACCTGCTGCCGATCCTGCCGCTCGACGGCGGCCGCATCGTCGCGAGCCTGCTGCCGACGCGCGCCGCGTGGCAGTACGCAAGGCTCGAGCCCTTCGGTCTGCCGTTGCTCGTGCTGTTGCTGGTCACCAATGTGCTCGCCTTCGTGCTCGAGCCGCTGGTCGGCGCTTCCGGCGCGCTGATCCGGGCGCTGGTTTTCTAACGATGTACGAAACACGGGTGCTCTCCGGCATGCGGCCGACGGGGAGCCTGCATCTTGGCCACTACCACGGCGTGCTCAGGAACTGGATCCGCCTCCAGGCGGAGTACGTCTGCCTGTTCTTCGTGGCCGACTGGCACGCGCTGACCACGGACTACGAGAAGCCGGGAGATCTTCAGCAGAGCGGTATCGACATGGTGATCGACTGGCTCGCCGCCGGCGTCGATCCGAGCCAGGCGATCCTGTTCGTCCAGTCGCAGGTGCCGGAGCACGCCGAGTTGCACCTGCTGCTCTCGATGATGGCGCCGCTCGGCTGGCTCGAGCGCGTGCCGACCTACAAGGATCAGCAGGAGAAGCTCGCCGAGAAGGACCTCACTACTTACGGCTTTCTCGGCTATCCGCTGCTTCAGTCGGCCGACATCCTGATCTACCGCGCCAGGTACGTGCCGGTCGGCGAGGACCAGGTGCCGCACATCGAGTTCTCGCGCGAGGTGGCCCGGCGCTTCAACCACCTCTATGGCCGCGAGCCGGGCTACGAGGAGAAGGCGAAGGCCGCGGTAAAGAAAATGGGCACCAAGAAAGCGCGCCTCCTCAACGAGTTGCGCACCAAGTTCCTGGAGCACGGCGAAGCCGAGGCGCTCTCCAAGGCGCAGGCACTGCTCGAAGAGCAACAGAACCTGTCGCGCGGCGATCGCGAGCGCCTGTACGGCTGGCTCGAAGGCGGCGGCAAGAAGATCCTGGTCGAGCCGGAAGCACTTCTGACCGAGGCGCCGCGCCTGCCGGGCCTGGATGGCCAGAAAATGTCGAAGTCCTACGGCAACACCATCGCGCTGCGCGACGAGCCGGAGGTGATCGCCAAGAAGATCAAGACCATGCCGACCGACCCGGCGCGCGTGAAGCGCACCGACCCCGGCACGCCCGAGAAGTGCCCGGTCTGGGCCTTGCATCTCGTGTATTCGGACGACGAGCGTAAGCAATGGGTGCGGAAAGGCTGCACCACGGCCGGCATCGGCTGCCTGGAATGCAAGCAGCCGGTAATCGAGGCGATCCAGGCCGAGCTCGCGCCGATCCGCGAGCGCGCCCAGGCCTATCTCGACGACCCGACGCTGGTGAAAAACATCATCGCCGACGGTTGCGAGAAGGCGCGGCGGCTCGCCGAGGAAACCATGCGCGAAGTGCGCGAAGCGATGGGGCTCGCTTACACGTGATGACGGCGAAGCTCTACGGCGAGCCGGTGATCGAGCTGCCGGTCGATCTCTACATTCCGCCCGACGCGCTGGAAGTGGTGCTGGAAGCCTTCGAGGGGCCGCTCGATCTGCTTTTGTATCTGATCCGAAAAGAAAATCTGGACATCCTGGACATCCCGATGGCGCCGCTCACGCGCCAGTACCTGGAGTATGTCGAGATCATGCGGTCGAAGAATCTCGAGCTCGCGGCCGAGTACCTGGTGATGGCCGCGATGCTGATGGAGATCAAGTCGCGCCTGCTGCTGCCGCGCCCGCCGTCGGCCGAGCCGACCGAGGAAGACCCGCGCGCCGAACTGGTCAGGCGGCTGCTCGAGTACGAGCAGATGAAGAAAGCGGCCAACGCGCTGGACGAGCTGCCGCAGGTCGGCCGGGATGTGATCGCGATCTCGGTGTGGATCGAGCGCACGATCGCCGAGCGCCTGCCGCAGGTCAACGCGCAGGACCTGGCCGAAGCCTGGCGCGGCCTCCTGCATCGCGCGCGCCTGTCGCGTCATCACCACATCTCGCGCGAGGAGCTTTCCGTGCGCGAGCACATGAGCGGCATCCTGCGCGCGCTGCGCGAGCGGCGGGTCCTTGAGTTCTCGGAACTTTTCGATCCGGAGCGCGGTGTGCCGGTGCTGGTCGTCACCTTCCTCGCGCTGCTCGAGCTGGCGCGCGAGCTGCTCGTCGAAATCACGCAGTCCGAGTGCTTCGCCCCGATTTATATTAAATTAGGGTATGCGCAGCCCATCTGACGTAAAGCGAGTACTCGAGGCTGCGCTGCTGGCCTCTCCCGAACCGCTGGGACTCCCTGAGCTGAAGCGCCTTTTCGGCGGCGAAGTCGCCACCGATACGCTGCGCAATCTCCTCGGCGAGCTGGCGCAGGAGTGGAAGGGCCGGGCGGTCGAGCTGGTCAACGTGGCGAGCGGCTGGCGTTTCCAGACCACCGCGGAGTTCGGCCCCTACATCGAGCGCCTGGCTCCCGAGAAATCGCCGCGCTATTCCCGCGCGGTCATGGAGACGCTGGCGATCATCGCCTACCGCCAGCCGGTAACCCGCGGCGACATCGAGGACATCCGCGGCGTGACCGTCTCGACCCAGATCATCCAGAGCCTGGAAGCCCGCGCCTGGATCGACGTGGTCGGCCATCGCGAAACGCCGGGCCGCCCGGCGCTTTACGCCACCACCCGCAAGTTCCTCGACGACCTCGGCCTGCGCTCGCTCGAGGAGCTGCCGCCGCTCGAGGAAATCGCCAAGACCCTCCAGCTTGAGCCGGTCCAGACCGCCGAAGCCGGCACCCGTCCCGCCAACGCCGAACCCGAAGCAGCCACCGGTACCGGAGGCTGAGAAGCGGGCCGAGCGGCTGCAGAAGCTGCTCGCGGCCGCCGGTCTAGGCTCGCGTCGCACCATCGAGTCCTGGATCGAAGCCGGCCGCGTCACGGTCGGCGGGCGCGTGGCCAAGCTCGGCGATCGCGCGCTGCCGGGCGACGAAGTTGCAGTCGATGGGCGACCGGTCAGCCTCGGATTGAAAGCGGCAGGCCGCGTCCTCATCTATAACAAGCCCGAAGGTGAGCTCGTCACCCGCAGCGACCCGCAGGGGCGCCCGACGGTGTTTGCGCGCCTGCCGCCGGGGCGCTGGGTCGCGGTGGGGCGGCTGGACCTCAATAGCGCGGGGTTGCTGCTTTTCACCGACGACGGCGAGCTTGCCAACCGGCTGATGCATCCGCGCTACGAGATCGAGCGAGAGTACGCGGTGCGCGCCCAAGGGCCGGTGGATATGGAAAGGCTGCGCCGCGGCGTGGCGCTAGACGACGGTCAGGCCGCCTTCGACCGCATCGAGCCCACGGATCCGCGTGCCGCGCCCGGAAGCAATCGCTGGTATCGCGTGATGCTGAAGGAAGGGCGCAACCGGGAGGTGCGGCGCATGTTCGAGGCGGTCGGCGCACGCGTCAGCCGGCTTCTGCGGGTGCGCTACGGCAGCGTGGAGCTGCCTCGCGATCTTAAGCCCGGCGAGTGGCGCGAGCTCGCGCCAGAACAGCTTCGGGAGTTGTTCGTGAAGTGAAATCCTGTTAAACTTCAAAAGCTTTGATGGTGCTGGGAAGAGATGGGCTTCGGCCCATTTTTTGTTTCAGCGCCCGGCGAATTTTATGGCAGCAGTGGAAGCAGTCGTGGAGCCGGTAGTGGCCGGCATGGGGTACGAGCTCGTCGAGCTGCAGGCGGCGAACGGGGGTCGGATGTTGCGCCTGTTCATCGACAAGCCCGGCGGCATCGATGTCGAGGACTGCGCGGCAGTAAGCCGGCAGCTGAGCCGCGTGTTCGAGGTCGAAGGCATCGAATACGATCGGCTGGAAGTTTCTTCCCCGGGTCTCGACCGGCCGTTGCGCAAGGCGGGCGATTTTGCGCGCTTCGCCGGCCACAAGGCGGATGTGCGGATGCGCACGCCCGATGCGACGGGACGTCGCAGGTTCGTGGGGGTGCTGCGCGGCGCCGAAGAGGGCCGCGTGGCGATGGAGCTGGAAGGACAGACCACGGTGCGGCTCGCGCTCGACGATGTCGAGCGGGCGCGGCTGGTGCCGGAATTGTGAGGATTAAAAGGTGGCAGCGAGCAATCCAGTAGTAGCAGGTAATCGGGAATTGGTGATGCTGGTCGATGTTCTGGCCCGGGAGAAGAACGTCCCGCGCGACATCGTGTTCAGCGCCCTTGAGATGGCGCTCGCGTCGGCCACCAAGAAGAAATACACCGAGGACATCGATGTGCGGGTGGCGATCGACAAGAACACCGGCGCCTACGAGTCGTTCCGCCGCTGGCGGGTGCTGGCCGATGACGCGCCCGACTGGAATACGGCCCAAATGCTTTCGGTCGAGGAAGCCCAGGACCGTGGCAAAGCCGACGCCAAGATCGACGACGTGATCGAAGCGCCCATCCCGAACGTCGAGTTCGGCCGCATCGGCGCGCAGACCGCCAAGCAGGTGATCCTGCAGCGCATCCGCGACGCCGAGCGCGAGCAAATACTCAACGACTTCCTGTCGCGCGGCGATGAGCTGGTGACCGGCACCGTAAAGCGCATGGAGCGCGGCAACGCGATCATCGAATCCGGCCGCCTCGAAGCGCTGCTGCCGCGCGAGCACATGATCCCGAAGGAAAACCTGCGCGTCGGCGATCGCGTGCGTGCCTGGGTGGCGAAGATCGACCGCCAGGCGCGCGGGCCGCAGCTCATCCTTTCGCGCACCGCGCCGCAATTCATCATGAAGCTGTTCGAGCTCGAGGTCCCCGAGATCGAGGAAGGCCTGCTGGAAATCAAATCCGCGGCACGCGATCCGGGCATTCGCGCCAAGATCGGGGTGCACACCAACGACAAGCGCATCGACCCGATCGGCACTTGCGTCGGCATGCGCGGCTCGCGCGTGCAGGCGGTGACGCAGGAGCTCGCCGGCGAGCGCGTCGACATCGTGCTGTGGTCGGCGGACCCGGCGCAGTTCGTGATCGGCGCTCTGGCGCCGGCCGAGGTGTCGTCGATCGTGGTCGACGAAGAAAAGCATGCGATGGACGTGGTGGTGGATGAAGAGAATCTTGCGGTGGCCATCGGCCGCAGCGGCCAGAACGTGCGCCTCGCCTCCGATCTCACCGGCTGGCAGATCAACCTGATGACCGAGGAAGAGTCGACCAAGAAGCAGCAGGAAGAGAGCGGCCGCATCAAGGGCACTTTCATCGAGAAGCTCGACGTCGACGAGGAGGTCGCCAACATCCTCATCGAGGAGGGCTTTTCCACCCTGGAAGAGATCGCCTACGTGCCGATCAACGAGCTGCTCGAGATCCAGTCGTTCGACGAGGACACGGTCAATGAACTGCGCAACCGCGCGCGCAACGCGCTGCTGGTGGCCGCGATCGCCAACGAAGAGAAGATGGAAGGGGTCGACCCCGAGCTGCTGAAACTCGAAGGCATGGACACGCAGCTCGCCGCCAAGCTGGTCGAATCCGGGATCAAGAGGCGTGACGATCTCGCCGACCTTGCCGTGGACGAGCTCGCCGAGCTGACCCAGCTCGACGAGGAAAAAGCCAAGAAGCTGATCATGGCCGCCCGCGCCCACTGGTTCACCGAGTCTGCTGCAGCCGTAAAACCGGCTAACAGCAAGGAGGCCGCGTAACGATGGCTCATACGAGCGTAGCCCAGTTCGCGAGCGAACTTAAAGTCCCGCCTTCCGTGCTGCTCGAGCAGCTGCGCGCCGCGGGGGTCGACAAGCGCGTGCCGGAAGACTCGCTCACCGACACCGACAAGTCCCGCCTGCTCGAGTACCTGCGCCGCACGCATGGCTCGGCCGAGGCGAAGAACAAGATCACGCTCACCCGCAAGCAGACGAGCGAGATCCGCAAGACCGACGCCACGGGCAAATACCGCACCGTGCAGGTCGAGGTGCGCAAGAAGCGTGTGTTCGTCAAGCGCGACCCCAACGAGGTCACCGCCGCGGCGGTCGCCGCCGAAGCACCGCCGCCGCCACCGCCGCCCGCGCCGACCATCGATCAAAAGCAGATCGAGCTGCGCGAAGTGGAAGCGAAGCGCCAGCAGCAGCTCGCCGAGCTGCAGGCGAACGAGCTGCGCGAGAAGCAGGAGCGCGAGCGCAAGGAAGCCGAGCAGAAAGCGGCCGAGGCGGCCGCGGCCGCATCACCTGCAGCTGCGACCACGCTGCATGCGCCGAAGCCCGCCGCGGACGCCAAGGCGGAGAAGAGGCCGAAGAAGGCAAAGCCCACCACGGTGCTGCGCGACGATTCGGCGCGCCGGCGCACGATCAAGACGCGCGGCGACGCCGGCGGCGGCGTTGCCGGCTGGCACGCCCGGGGCGGCGGCCGGCATCGCCAGGGGTCAAGCGGCGAGCAGACGACGTTCGCCCAGCCGACCGAGCCGCTGGTACGCGAGATTCCGGTGCCGGAGACGATCGCCGTCGGCGAGCTCGCGCACCGCATGTCGGTGAAGGCCGCCGAGGTGATCAAGGTGCTGATGAAGCTCGGCAGCATGGCGACCATCAACCAGGTGCTCGACCAGGAAACCGCGATGATCGTGGTCGAGGAGATGGGGCACAAGGCCAAGGCCGCGAAGCTCGATGATCCCGAATCCTTCCTCGCCGAGACCGCCGAGCCGGTCGCCGGCGGCAGCGAGCTCAAGCCGCGCCCGCCGGTGGTGACGGTGATGGGACACGTCGACCATGGCAAGACTTCGCTGCTCGACTACATCCGGCGCACCAAGGTCGCGGCCGGCGAGGCGGGCGGCATCACGCAGCACATCGGCGCCTATCACGTGGAGACCTCGCGAGGCGTGATCACCTTCCTCGATACGCCCGGCCACGAGGCCTTCACGGCGATGCGCGCGCGCGGCGCCAAGGTCACCGACATCGTGGTGCTGGTCGTTGCTGCAGACGACGGCGTCATGCCGCAGACCATCGAGGCGATCAACCATGCCAAAGCGGCGAAGGTGCCGCTGGTGGTGGCGCTGAACAAGATCGACAAGCACGAGGCGAACCCCGACAAGGTGAAGCAGGAGCTGCTCGCTCACGGCGTCGTGCCCGAGGAGTTCGGCGGCGACTCGCCGGTGATGCCGGTATCGGCCAAGACCGGCAAGGGCGTCGACGAGCTGCTCGAGCAGCTGCTGCTGCAGGCCGAGGTGCTCGAACTCAGGGCCCCGGCCGACGCTCCGGCCAAGGGCGTGGTCATCGAGGCGCGTCTCGACAAGGGCAAAGGTCCCGTAGCCACGCTGCTGATCCAGTCCGGGACGCTGAATCGAGGCGATATCGTGCTCACGGGCGCGGTGTTCGGCCGCGTGCGCGCGATGCTCGACGAGAACGGCAAGCCGGTGCAGGCGGCGGGTCCCTCGATTCCGGTGGAGATTCAGGGTCTGTCGGAGGTGCCGAACGCCGGCGAAGACATGATGGTGCTTACCGACGAGCGCAAGGCGCGCGAGATCGCGCTGTTCCGCCAGGGCAAGTTCCGCGACGTCAAGTTTGCCAAGCAGCACGCGGCCAAGCTCGAGAACGTGTTCGAGCACATGGCCGAGAGCGGCAAGAAAGCCCTCAACCTCGTGATCAAGGCCGACGTGCAGGGCTCGCAGGAAGCACTGATCCATGCGCTGACCCGTCTGGGCGACGAGGAGGTGAAGGTCACCGTGGTGCACGCCGGCGTCGGCGGCATCACCGAGTCGGACGTCAACCTGGCAATGGCGGCGCGCGCCGTGATCGTGGGCTTCAACACGCGCGCCGACGCGACCGCGCGCAAGCTCGCCGAGTCCTCCGGTGTCCAGATCCGCTACTACAACATCATTTACGAGGCGGTCGACGAGATCAAGGCCGCGCTCTCGGGCATGCTCTCGCCGGAGAAGAAGGAATCGGTCCTCGGCCTGGTGGAAGTACGCCAGGTGTTCCGCATCTCGAAGATCGGCACCGTCGCCGGCTGCTATGTGCTCGAGGGCCTGGTGAAGCGCGGTGCGCAGGTGCGGGTGCTGCGCGACAACGTCGTGATCCACACCGGCGAGATCGATTCCCTGAAGCGCTTCAAGGACGACGTGCGCGAGGTGAAGGCCGGCTTCGAGTGCGGCATGTCGCTCAAGAACTTCGATGACCTGAAGGAGAAGGACCAGTTCGAAGTCTTCGAGGTGCTGGAAGTCGCCCGAAGTCTGTAAGGTGATTTCGTGAAGCGCTCCAGCGGTCGCCCGCAGAAGCTCGGCGACCTGATCCAGCGGGAGCTGTCGGATCTCGTGCAGCACGAGCTGCGTGATCCGCGCGTCGGCATGATCACGCTGACCGGCGTCGACGTGTCGCCCGACTTGTCGCACGCCAAGGTGTTCTACACCACGCTCGATCCGGCGCACGTCGACGAGGCGGCCAAGGGGCTCAAGCGCGCCGCCGGCTTCCTGCGCTCGCAGCTCGCCAAGCGCATCAAGCTGTACACCACGCCGGAGCTGCGCTTCGAGTACGACGAGTCGGTCGAGCGCGGCGATCGCCTGTCGCGCCTGATCGATGCCGCGCTAAAGCCCCGCCGATGATCGACGGCGCGCTGCTGCTCGACAAGCCGCTCGGGCTGACGTCCAACCGCGCTTTGCAGGAAGCGAAGAGGATCCTCGGCGCAAAGAAGGCCGGCCACGCCGGCACGCTCGATCCCCTGGCCTCGGGGCTACTCGTCGTGCTGTTCGGCGAAGCGACGAAATTTGCCGGGCCGATGCTCGAGGCCGACAAGGAATACCTGGCGAGCGTAAAGCTCGGCGTCACCACCAGCACCGCCGATGCCGAGGGCGAGGTGCTGGTGGAGCGGCCGGTGCGGGTCACGCAGATCGAGCTCGGGCAGGCGCTGGGCCGCTTCCGTGGCGCGATCGAGCAAGTCCCGCCGATGCATTCGGCGCTGAAACGCGAAGGCGTGCCGCTCTACAAGCTGGCGCGCGCCGGGCGCAGCGTCGAGCGGCAGGCGCGCCCGGTGCAGATCCACGAGCTGGAATTGCTGGGCTTCGACTCGCCGGTGCTCGAGCTGCGCGTTCGCTGCAGCAAGGGCACCTACATCCGCACGCTCGCGGAGGACATCGGTACCGCGCTCGGTACAGGTGCACACCTCGCGGCCTTGCGGCGCACTGGCTCTGGCCGCTTCAAGGTCAAAGATGCGACCGCTTTGGAAGCGCTGCGCGCGATGCCGAATCCGCGGCTCGCTTTGCTGCCGCTCGCGGCGCTGCTGGAGGGACTGCAAAGCACCCGCCTGGACGCGGCGTCCGAAGCGCGCCTCAGGAACGGGCAGCCATTGAAAATCAGCGGGCTGGAAGAAGGGCTGTGCGCGCTCTATGGCGCCGACGGCGCCGTCATCGGCTTGGGCTCGGCACAGGCCGAGGGTGTATTGAAAGCACTGAGACTCACCCAAGCGGCTGAAAAACATCGAAAAACCTTGTGAGCCGGCGCGCGCATCGGTTAAAATCGCCGGCTCAAAAATCTACCAGCTAACGAAAGAGAGACTGTCGAATGGCTTTGCAGGTCCCGCAGAAAGCGCAGGTGGTGAAGCAGTACCAGCGCTCCGGCAAGGATACCGGCTCGCCCGAAGTGCAGGTTGCGCTCCTGACCGAGCGCATCAACGGGCTCACCGAGCACTTCAAGATGCACGTCAAGGATTTCCATTCGCGCCGCGGGCTCCTCGTCATGGTGAGCCAACGTCGCAAGCTGCTCGATTATCTGAAGCGCAAGGACGCGGACAAGTACCGCGGCCTGATCGAGAAGCTGGGTCTACGCAAGTAATTTCCCCGATGCCGCAGTAAAAATCGACGCTCACCGTGTGGTGAGCGTTTTTTGTTTGCGGCTACAGACAGAGGACAGCCTTTGAACCCCATCAAGAAGACTTTCACACTCGGCAACCACCAGGTGACGTTCGAAACCGGCGAGATCGCCCGGCAGGCGCACGGCGCCGTTATCTGCACCATGGATGACACTGTGGTGCTCGCCACCGTGGTCGGCTCGAAGACGCCGAAAGCCGGGCAGGACTGGTTCCCGCTCACCGTCGACTACGCCGAGAGGACCTACGCCGCGGGCAAGATCCCGGGCGGCTTCTTCAAGCGCGAGGGACGCCCTTCCGAGAAGGAGACGCTGACCTCGAGGCTCATCGACCGGCCGATCCGGCCCCTCTTTCCGGACGGTTTCCTGAACGAGGTGCAGGTCGTCGCCCAGGTGCTGTCGCTCAACCCCGAGGTCGACTCCGACATTCCGGCGATGCTGGCGGTGTCCGCGGCAATCACCCTCTCCGGCCTTCCGTTCAACGGCCCGATCGGCGCTTGCCGTGTCGGCTACGTCAACGGCGAGTACGTGCTCAACCCGACCATGACGCAGCTCAAGGAATCGAAGCTCAACCTGGTCGTCGCGGGCACCGAGCAGGGCGTGCTGATGGTCGAATCCGAGGCGCTGGAGCTGCCCGAGGACATCATGCTCGACGGCATTACCTTCGGCCACGAGCAGATGCAGGCCGCGATCCAGGCGATCCACGAGCTCGCCGAAGTGGCGGGCAAGCCGGCCTGGGACTGGCAGGCGCCGGTCAAGGACGAGACGCTGGTCGCGCGCGTGAAGGAGCTCGCTGAATCGGATCTGCGCGAGGCCTTCCGCATCAAGCAGAAGAAGGCGCGCTCCGAGGCGATCGACGCCATCTGGAAGCGCATTTTCGAGACGCTTGGCGTCGGCAAGGAGGGCGGGCCGTCGGCCAATGTGGTCAAGGAGGCGGCCTTCGCGCTCGAGTCCTCCATCGTGCGCAGCCAGATTCTCGATGGCGAGCCGCGCATCGACGGCAGGGACACGCGCACGGTAAGGCCGATCACGGTGCGCGTCGGCGTGCTGCCGCGCACGCATGGTTCTGCCTTGTTTACCAGGGGAGAAACCCAGGCGCTGGTCACTGTGACGCTCGGCACCGGACGTGACGAGCAGATCATCGACGCGCTGGCGGGCGAGTATCGCGAGCGCTTCATGTTCCATTACAACATGCCGCCCTACGCCACCGGCGAGACCGGCCGCTTCGGCTTCACCAAGCGCCGCGAGGTCGGTCATGGCCGCCTCGCCAAGCGCGCGCTGGTCGGGCTTCTGCCGACGCCGGAAAACTTCGGCTACTCGCTGCGGGTCGTCTCGGAGATCACCGAATCGAATGGCTCCTCGTCGATGGCCTCGGTGTGCGGCGGCAGCCTTGCGCTGATGGACGCCGGCGTGCCGATCAAGGCGCACGTCGCCGGCATCGCGATGGGCCTGATCAAGGAAGGCAACCGCTTCGCGGTGCTCTCCGACATCCTCGGCGACGAGGATCATCTCGGCGACATGGACTTCAAGGTCGCGGGCACCGAGCAGGGCATCACGGCGCTGCAGATGGACCTCAAGATCGAGTCGATCAACAAGGGCATCATGAAGATCGCGCTCGACCAGGCTCGCGAAGCGCGCCTGGGCATCCTGCAGATCATGAAAGGCGGCATCGAAGGCTCGCGTTCGGAGCTGTCGAGCTTCGCGCCGCGCATCATCAAGATGAAGATCAATCCGGACAAGATCCGCGACGTCATCGGCAAGGGCGGCGTGGTGATCCGCGGCATCCAGGAAGAGACCGGCACCACGATCGAGATCGAAGACGACGGCACCATCTCGATCGCTTGCGTCGCGGCCGAGGGCGGCGAGGCGGCGAAGAAGCGCATCCAGGAGCTGACCGCGGACGTCGAGGTCGGCAAGGTCTACGAAGGCACGGTGCTGCGCCTGCTGGATTTCGGCGCCATCGTCCAGCTCATCCCGGGGCGCGACGGCCTGCTGCACATCTCGCAGATCAGCCAGGAGCGCGTCAACGCCGTGTCCGATCACCTGAAGGAAGGCCAGGTGGTGAAGGTCAAGGTGCTGGAAGCCGACGACAAGGGGCGCGTGCGCCTTTCCATGAAGGCGGTCAACCCTCAGGAAACGGCCAAGACCACCGGCTAGGAAGAATCTTTGGGAAACAAGATCGGGGCCGCAGGCCCCGATTTTTTTGTTACTTGGCGACCTGCCGCTCGCGCAGCTCGTCGAGCGTCTTGCAGTCGATGCACAGCGTCGCCGTCGGGCGCGCTTCCAGGCGCTTGAGCCCGATCTCCACGCCGCAGCTGTCGCAGTAGCCGTACTCGTTGGCGTCGATGCGCGCGATGGTCTCGTCTATTTTCTTGATCAGCTTTCTCTCGCGATCGCGGTTGCGCAGCTCGAGCGCCATGTCGGATTCCTGGCTGGCGCGATCGTTCGGGTCGGCGAACACCGTGGCCTCGTCCTGCATGGTGTGCACCGTGCGGTCGATCTCCTGCGAGAGCTCGGCCTTCAGCGCCTCGAGGATCTTGCGGAAATGCTTGCGCTGCTGGGCGTTCATGTACTCCTCGCCCTTCTTCGCGGCGTAGGGCGTGAAGCTCTTCCTCGTCAAATCTACTGCCATTTCCAGCACAGCCTAAAAAAAGTGAGGCGCTTTTGTAGCAGAAAACCCCCCCTGTCGCAAGCTAATCGCGTTGCTCGGAAGATGCGCTAAGAGTATCATTTGCCGCCAATTTTCGGGGCGTGGCGCAGCCTGGTAGCGCGCTTGCTTTGGGAGCAAGATGTCGGAGGTTCAAATCCTCTCGCCCCGACCAGAGTTTTTGCATTTTTTGCCGTTTTTGGCAGCTTGCTCGCGGACTGCCCGTAGCTCAACCGGATAGAGCACCAGCCTTCTAAGCTGGGGGTTACAAGTTCGAGTCTTGTCGGGCAGGCCAAATAGCACGATCGCAATGGTGGCCGTAGCTCAAAGGTAGAGTCCAGGGTTGTGATCCCTGTTGTTGTGGGTTCGAGTCCCATCGGCCACCCCACTTCCCGCGCGCACGCTCCACCCTCAAAGTGGCAGCGGCCGCCCATTGCGCCCGACGCCGTAGCCGGCGATGCGCTCGCGGCATTGTGTGGCGCGGCGTTGGCGCAGATTTCAGCCAACGTGCCCGGAGCGGCGCGCGGCGACGATCCGGAATATCTGCACCAACTGCGTGTCGGCGTACGCCGACTGCTCTCCGTGCTGCGCGCCTTTCGCCCGCTCCTGCGGCGCAAGCCCGTCGACGCGGTGGCTCGCCCGTTGCGCAAGACGATGCGCCGCCTCGGCGATGCCCGCGATTGGGATGTATTCCTCGAGACCCTGAAGCGCACCAGGGCCTCGGCAACGCTCACCTCACAGGCGCGTCGCAAGCGAGCGGCGTCGCAGTCGCTCGCGCGCGAGCTGGTGGCCTCGCGCGTCTTTCACGCCGTGCACGCGAGGACATTGCGCTGGCTGGAGTCCGAGCCGTGGCGCTCCGAGGAAGCACGCAGCGAGCCGCTCGTCAGCTTCGCGCGCCGCTCATTGGAGCGCACCCACGCCAAGCTGCTGAAGCGGGCGCGGCGCATCGACTGGCAGGACATAGAGCGTCGCCATGCCGTGCGCATCGCCATGAAACGCCTGCGTTATGGCTGCGACTTCTTTGCCGGCTGCTTTGCGCCGCGCGCGGTCGCGCCATTTCTTTCACGACTCGCGGCGCTGCAGGACACGCTCGGCCAGCTGAACGATGTCGCCGTCGCTCGCGTGCTGCTCGATCAGCTGGCGCCGGAAGGGGAAATTGCCGTGCGCCGGTGGCTGGCACGACGCGAGCGCGAGCTTATCGCTTCGGCCGCGAAGCAATGGGGCGCGCTGGAGCGGAAGCGGCCTTACTGGCGGCCGAAGCAAGCGCCTCTCGCCCCGCACTGAAAATCTCGGGCTTCGGCCACGCCAGCTTGAGCGCACGAAAGCGCCGGCGCGCCGCCCTTCGCCCGTCGCCGATTTCGCACATCAGCAGGCCGTGCTCCTCCAAATGCGCCGGCGCGCGCTCAAGAATCCGCGCGACCAGGTCCAGGCCGTCGCTGCCGCCGGCGAGCGCAAGCCGCGGCTCGTGCCGGTATTCCGCGGGCAATGCCGCCATCGCGCGCGCGCTCACGTAAGGCGGGTTGGTCAGGATCAGGTCGTAGCGCGCCGTGCCCAGTGCGGCGAAAAGATCGGAGCGATGCAAATGCACGCGCCGCCCGAGCCGGTGGCGGGCCACGTTCTTGCGCGCAACCGCGAGCGCCCCAGGCGAAAGGTCCACCGCGTCGACCTGCGCGGAGCGATACGCGCGTGCCGCGAGGATCGCCAGGCAGCCGCAGCCGGTGCAAAGGTCGAGCACGCGGCGAACCGGGCGATGCATCGCTTTGTCCCCCAGCAGCTCGGCAATGTGCGAGCGCGGCACGATGACGCGCTCGTCGACGTAGAAAGCTTGCCCGGCGAGCCACGCCTCCTTCAGGAGATAAGCCACCGGCATCCGCTCGCCGATGCGCCGTGCCGCCAGCTGCTCTACGCGCTCGACGCCGGCCGAGGCCGCGGGCCGGGCGAGATCGGCGTCGAAGGGAAGCCCCAGGCTGCGCAACACCAACCACGTGGCCTCATCATGGGCGTTGTCCGTGCCATGGCCGTAAAAGAGCGGCGCGCCGGCGAAGCGCCTCTCGACGCGGGCGATCAGCTCGCCGAGCGTCAAGGAAGCAGGGTGCGCAGCGCGTCGAGGTAGATGCGCGGCAGTACCTCGAGCTCGTCGAGCGCGATGTGCTCGTTCAGCTTGTGGATGCTGGCGTTGATCGGACCGATCTCGATCACCTCGGGGCAGATGTCTATGATGAAGCGCGCGTCGGAGGTGCCGCCGGTGGTGGAAAGCTCGCCTGAGCTGCCGGTGTGGCGCCTGGCGGCGTCGAGCACGGTCTGCGCCAGCCGCCCGCGCTGGCTGAGAAACGGCTTGGCGCCGAGCGTCCAGTCGATGGCGTAGTCCAGGCCGTGCTTTTTCAGCAGCGCCTCGACCCGCTCCTTGAGCGAGGCGTCGCTGCTGGCGGTAGAGAAGCGGAAGTTGAAATCGACCTCGACCGAGCCCGGTACGACGTTCCCCGCGCCGGTGCCGGCGTGGATGTTCGACACCTGGAAGCTGGTCGGCGGAAACGCCTCGTTGCCCTTATCCCACTGGGTTCGCGCGAGCTCCGCCAATGCTGGCGCCAGGAGGTGGATGGGATTTTTCACAAGGTGAGGGTAGGCGACATGGCCTTGCACGCCGCGCACCACCAGCCGCGCGGAGAGCGAGCCGCGCCGGCCGTTCTTCAGCATGTCGCCCAGCGTATCGACCGAGCTCGGCTCGCCGACGATGCAGTAGTCGATGAGCTCATTGCGCGCCTTCAGCTTCTCGACCACGCGCACCGTGCCGTCGATCGCCGGACCTTCCTCGTCGGAGGTGATGAGCAGGGCGATCGAGCCCGAGTGGTTGGGTTTTTCCCTTACGAACATTTCCGCCGCCACCACGAAAGCGGCGATGGAAGACTTCATGTCGGCCGCGCCGCGGCCGTAAAGCTTGCCGTCGCGGATCGTCGGCACGAACGGATCGGAGTGCCATTCCGACAGCGGGCCGGTCGGCACCACGTCGGTATGGCCGGCGAAGCAGACCACGGGATGCTGGCTGCCGCGGCGCGCCCAAAGGTTGGTGACCTCGCCGAACTTCATCGGCTCGCTGCGAAAGCCGCTCTTGCCGAGCCGCTCGGCGAGCAGCGCCTGGCAGCCGCCGTCTTCCGGGGTCACCGACCGGCGGGCAATCAGCTCCTTGGCCAGCTCGAGGGCGCCGCAGCCCTCAGGCATTCATGTCGATCTTGAAGTCGTTGAAGGAGGCGCCGCCTGCGGCGGACAGCACGCCTTGCTTCTGCTCGCCGCCGGACTTCTCCGCCGCCTTGTCGCCCGACTTCTCCGGTGGCGGCGGCTTGGGCTGGCCGCTGATCTCGCCGGCGGTCGCCTGGTTGATGAGCCAGAGCATGTTGGTCGCGGAATCCGCGTTCGCCATCGCCTCTTCCTGCGTGATCTTGCCCTCGATGAACAGCTTGAAGAGCGCCTGCTCGAAGGTCTGCGAGCCCGGCGACATGCTCTTTTCCAGCGCTTCCTTGATCTCGTTGATCTCGCCCTTCTCGATCAGCTCGGCGATGTGGCGCGTATTGAGCAGCACCTCGACCGCCGCCATGCGCGCGCCGGTCTTGGTGCGCACCAGGCGCTGCGAGATGATCGATTGCAGTGCGGCGGCGAGGTCCAGCAGCAGGCTCGGCCGGTTCTCGAGCGGGTAGAAGTTGATGATGCGGTTCATCGCGTGGTAGCTGTTGTTCGCGTGCAGCGTCGCGAGGCACAGGTGGCCCGACTGCGCGTAGGCGAGCGACATCGCCATGGTCTGCTTGTCGCGGATCTCGCCGATCAGGATGCAATCGGGCGCCTGGCGCAGCGCGTTCTTCAGCGCGATCTCGAAGGCCTTGGTGTCGGTGCCGACCTCGCGCTGGTTGACGATCGACTTCTTGTTGGTGAAGATGAACTCGACCGGGTCCTCGAGCGTGAGGATGTGGCCCGACTTGCGCTCGTTGCGAAAGTCGAGCATCGCCGAGAGCGAGGTCGACTTGCCCGAGCCGGTGGCGCCGACCATCAGGATCAGGCCGCGCTTCTGCATGATCACTTCCTTCAGCACCTCCGGCACGCCGAGCGAGTCGAGCGCCGGGATCGAGCTCGGGATGTAGCGCACCACCACGGCGGGGGAGCCCTTCTGGCGGAAGGCGCTGATGCGGAAGGTGCCGACGCCTTCGTAGGCATACGCGGTGTTGAGCTCCATCTCCTCCTCGTATTCCTTGATCTGGCGCTCGTTCAGCACTTCATACAGGAGCTGCTGCACCGTGGCGGCGGTCATGACGGTCTGGTTGATCGGCACGGCCACGCCGTTCAGCTTGATATTGATCGGCGCGCCGACGGAGACGAAGATGTCCGAGGCCTTCTTCTCGGCCATCACCTGGAACAGCCGCTTCATTGCCGACATGGTGCGTCCCCCCTGAGGAGCGATTTCCGGCTAGTTTAATCTCCTCGCAGAAGTTCGTTCAGGCTGGTTTTGGCCCGCGTGCGGGCATCTACCTTTTTTACAATCACTGCGCAGTAGAGACCGTATTTGCCGTCGGGGGAGGGCAAATTACCTGAAACGACCACCGATCCGGCCGGGACGCGGCCGTAGAGGATCTGACCGCTGGCGCGGTCGAGGATGCGGGTGCTCTGGCCGAGAAATACGCCCATCGAGATGACGCTGTTTTCCTCGACGATCACGCCTTCGACCACCTCCGAGCGCGCGCCGATGAAGCAGTTGTCCTCGATGATCACCGGATTGGCCTGCAGCGGCTCGAGCACGCCGCCGATGCCGACCCCGCCGGAGAGGTGCACGTTCTTGCCGATCTGGGCACACGAGCCGACCGTGGCCCAGGTGTCGACCATGGTGCCCTCGTCGATGTAGGCGCCGATGTTGACGTAGGAGGGCATGAGCACCGCGTTTTTGGCGATGTAGGCGCCGCGCCTGACCATGGCGGGCGGCACCACGCGCAAGCCTGCGGCCGCGAAGTCGAAGGAAGGTCCGAACTTGCTCGGCACCTTGTCGTAGTAGCGCGTCGCGCCGCCCTCGATCGCCCGGTTGTCTTCTAGGCGGAAGGAGAGCAGCACCGCTTTCTTGAGCCACTGGTGCGTGATCCATTCGCCGCCCGACTTCTCGGCCACGCGCAGCTTGCCCGAGTCGAGACCGGCGATGGCTTCGTCCACCGCCCGGCGCAGCGGCTTCGGCGCGTTGGCCGGGGTCAGCCAGGAGCGGCTCTCCCACGCGGCGTCGATCGTGTCTTGTGCGCTCACAGCGAGGCGGCGAATTCCATGATGCGCCGGGTCGCCTCGACGCATTCGTCCAGCGGCGCGACCAGGGCCAGGCGGACATGGTTCGCACCCGGATTGACGCCGCGCACGCTGCGGGCAAGGAAGCTGCCGGGAAGCACCAGCACATTGTATTGAGCGTGCAGCCGGCGCGCGAACTCGGCGTCGTCGATCGGCGTTCGCACCCAGAGGTAGAAGCCGCCCTCGGGCATCTCGGTGCGCAGGGGCGCCCGAACCATGGGCAGCACGGTGCGGAACTTCTCGGCATAAAGGCGGCGATTCTCGCGCACGTGCGCTTCGTCGTTCCACGCCGCGACCGATGCCGCCTGGACGGCGAGGCTCATCGCCGAGCCGTGATAGGTGCGATAGAGCAGGAACTGCTTGATGAGCGCGGCGTCGCCCGCGACGAAGCCCGAGCGCATGCCGGGGGCGTTGGAGCGCTTGGACAGGCTCGAGAACACCACCAGCCGGTCGTAGCCGCGCCCCAGCCGATGGGCCGCCTCGAGGGCGCCGAGCGGCGCCTGGTCAAAGTAGATCTCCGAATAGCACTCGTCCGAGGCAATGGCGAAGCCGTGCCGGTCGGCCAGGCTGAAGAGCTCGCGCCATTCGTCGAGCCGCATCACCCGGCCGCTCGGATTAGCAGGCGAGCAGGCATAGACGAGCTGCACGCCCGCCCAGCTCTGCGGCGCCCCATAGACCGGCGTCGCCCCGGCGAGCAGGGCTGCGCCTTCATAGATTTGGTAGAAGGGATTCGGGCACACCACCCTGGCGTCGCGCGTCGGGTCGAGCACCGTCTGCGCGAAAGCGAACAGCGCCTCGCGCGTGCCATTGACCGGCAGCACCTGCTTTTCCGGGTCCGGCCGCGGTAGGCCATAGCGCCGTTCCAGCCAGGCGGCGATCGCCTGCCGCAGTTCCGGGGTTCCCGCAGTGAGCGGATAGGACGCGAGCCCGTCAAGGTTGGCTGCCAGAGCGTCCTTGACGAGCGCCGGCGTGGGGTGCTTGGGCTCGCCGATCTGCAGATGGATCGCCCGCAGACGCTCCGGCGGCGAGTGGCCCGCGATCAGGGCCCGGAGTTTCTCGAACGGATAAGGCTGGAGCTTGCCGAGGAGAGGGTTCATCGAGCCGGCATGGATCCGCGCCAGCCCTTCTTGCGATGCTCCGCGATCACGGTCGTGTAAATTCCGCCGCGCACGTTGAAGCGCGCCTCGAGCCGCATCAGCCGCGGCCGCGTCGCGCGCGCGAGATCGTCGAGGATTTTATTGGTGACCGCTTCGTGGAACGCGCCCTGGTCGCGATAGGACCAGACATAAAGCTTGAGCGATCTAAGCTCGACACACAGCGCGTCCGGAACGTAATCGAGCACCAATGTCGCGAAATCCGGCTGGCCCGTCATCGGGCAGAGGCAGGTGAATTCCGGAATTTCCATGTGGATGCGGTAGTCGCGATCCCGAGCGGGATTGGCGAACGTCTGTAGCCGCTGGGTGGGACGCGATGGCACTCAAAAACCGCCAGAAATTAAGCGCGCAAATGTTATCATTTTCGTGTGCGGTTAACTCAAATAAAGCTGTCTGGTTTTAAGTCCTTCGTAGATCCCACAACGATTCATGTTCCCGGCCAGCTCGTCGGCGTTGTCGGGCCGAACGGCTGTGGCAAGTCGAACGTGATCGACGCGCTTCGCTGGGTGCTCGGCGAGTCGCGCGCCTCGGCGCTGCGCGGCGATTCGATGCAGGACGTGATCTTCAACGGCTCGGTGAACCGTGCGCCGCTGGCGCGCTGCTCGGTCGAGCTCAGTTTCGATAACTCGCTGGGGCGCGCCGCCGGGCAGTGGTCGCAGTACGCCGAGCTCTCCGTGAAGCGCATCCTGCAGCGCGACGGCGAGTCGAGCTACTACATCAACGGCATCCACGTCCGCCGGCGCGACATCACCGACATGTTCCTCGGCACCGGCCTCGGGCCGCGTGCCTACGCGATCATCGAGCAGGGCATGATCTCGCGCGTCATCGAGGCAAAGCCCGAGGAGCTGCGCGTGTTCCTCGAGGAGGCCGCCGGCATCTCCAAGTACAAGGAGCGCCGACGGGAAACGGAAAACCGGTTGGCCGACACGCGCGAAAATCTCGCGCGCATCACCGATATCCGCCTCGAGCTCGGCGCCCAGATCGAAAAGCTCGACGCGCAGGCCCAGGTGGCGACGCGCTACCAGGAGCTGCACGCCGACCTGCAGCTCAAGCAGCATCTCCTGTGGTACCTGCGCCGCCGCGACGCCGGCGCGGAGCGCGAGCGCCATTCCGCCGAGGTGGCGCGCGTCACCAATGAGCTCGAGGCCGAGAACGCGCAGTCGCGCTCGCTGGAGGCACGCCTGGAGGCGGCGCGCGCTGCGCACTACCAGGCGGGCGACGCCATGAACAGCGCCCAGGCGGCGCTCTATGGGGCCAACGCCGAAGTCGCGCGCCATGAATCGGAGCTCAAGCACGCGGAAGAGACGCGCGCGCGCCTGGAGAGCCAGCATACCGAGCGCGGCACGCAGCTCACGGCCTGGCGCGAGCAGCGCTCGCAGCTTACGCAGGCGCTCCACATGTGGGCGGCTCGGGCTGGCGGCGCCAAGCAGCGCGTAACCGAGACCAAAAACAGGCTGGACCAGGAAAACGCCCGCCTGCCACAGGCCGAGCAGGCCTTCCGGGCCGCACAGGAGCGGCTGACAGAAGGGCGCAGCCAGCTCATGCAGGCGGAGAGCCGCCTGCAGCTCGAGCAGGCGAACCGTACGCACCTGCAGCGCGCGGCCGAGGCGCTGGCGCAGCGGCGCGAGCGCTTCGACAGCGAGCTGCAAGCGCTTGCCGAGCCCGACGCTGCGGCGCTCCGGGAACTCGAAGGGCGCATTGGCCAGGTCGACGCCTCCCTCGAGGCGGCGCGGCAGGCGTTTGAAGCCCTGCAGGCGGAATGTGCCGCGCTTCAGGAATCGAGCGCGCAGGCGGCCGAAGCCGTCGGGGTCGCGCAACGCGAGCATGCCGCCGCCGAAGCACAGCTCTCGACCCTGCGCCAGATCCAGGCGGAGGTGCAGAACAACGCGCCGTTGCGCGAATGGCTCGAGCGCCATGGCCTGGGCAGCGCCGCCCAGCTCTGGCAGAAGCTGCGCATCGATGCGGGCTGGGAAACCGCCGTGGAAGCGGTGTTGCGCGAGCGGTTGCATGCGCTGCAATCGGGCATCGACAGCGACTTCGGCGAGCGGCCGCCGACCAAGGCCAGCCTGTTCGAGGCCGCGGCCGACACCACCTCAATTGCAGCCAGCGGCATGCCGCTCGCGGCGAAGGTCCATGCACTCGACGACAGCATTCGCGGTGCGCTGGCGGATTGGCTCAGCGGTGTGTTTGTCACCGACGGCCGACCGGACGCCCAAGCCCGCGCCGCGCTGCCCGCCGGTGCCGTGCTGGTGAATCGGGAAGGCGATCAATTCACGCGCCATACGGTGAGCTTCCACGCGCCGGATCCGGCCGACGCCGGGCTGCTCGCGCGCCAGGCGGAGATCGAAGCCCTCGGCGAACGTTGCGCCGGGCTTGCGCGCCGGCTCGAAGCCGCGCAGCGCGCGCTCGAGCAGGCCGAGAGCGAGCGCCTGGAGCGCGAAACGGCGCTCGAAGAGTCGCGGCTGGAAATCGGCCGGCAGGAAAAGGCGCGGCACGACGCCCAGATCGAGCAGCTCAAGCTCGCGCAGGCGCAGGAGCGCTTTCGCGAGCGCAGTGCGCAGCTGCGCGCCGAGCAGGAGGAGCTGGCCGAGCAGGCGGAGCAGGGTCGCCAGGCCCTGGCGGCGTGCGAAGCCGCCTCCGCGAGCATCGCCGGCGAGATCGGCGCCGCACGCGAGGCGCTCGAGAGCCGCAGGACCGAGCACATCGGCGCGGAGAGCGCGCTCGCGGAGCAGCGCCGCGTGGTGCAGCAGGCCGAGCGCGAGGCGCAGGACGCGCTCTTCGGCGAGCGCGAGTGCGGCTCCAAGATCGCCGAGATCGACCACTCGGTGCGCGTCATCGACCAGCAGATCGAGCGCGGCGACCTCGAGGTGGCGAAGCTCACCGAAGAGCTCGCCGCCGATCCGATCCCGGCGGTGCGCGAGGCGCTGGACGCCGGTGTCGAAGCGCGCATCGCCTGCGAGAAAACGCTCGCGGGCGCGCGCAATGCGGTCGAGGCGGCCGCAGGCGCGCTGCGCGAGATCGAGGAGGCACGGCTGCAGATCGAAGCCAAGCTCGCGCCGCTGCGCGAGCGCCAGGGCGAGCTGCGGCTGAAGGAACAGGCCGCGACGCTGAACTACGAGCAGTTCGCGACGCAGCTTCGCGAGGCTGGCGCCGACGAGGAACGGCTGAAGACCGAGGCAGAGGGCGCGCCGCGGCCCGCGGCACTGCAGGGGGAGATCACGCGCATCACCCAATCGATCGGCGAGCTTGGTGCCGTCAACCTGGCGGCGGTCGAGGAGCTGCGCACCAGCCGCGAGCGCAAAGCCTATTTGGATTCGCAGGCGGCAGACCTGGACGAGGCGGTGCATACGCTCGAGGACGCGATCCGGCGCATCGACCGCGAGACGCGCGAGCTGTTGCGCGAGACCTTCGAAAGCGTCAACCGCCATTTCGGCTCGCTCTTCCCGACGCTGTTCGGCGGCGGCGAGGCCAAGCTCCTGATGACCGGCGAGGAGATCCTCGATGCCGGCGTCCAGGTAATGGCGCAGCCGCCGGGCAAGCGCAACACCAGCATCCATCTGCTTTCCGGCGGCGAGAAGGCGCTCACCGCCATCGCGCTGGTGTTCTCGCTGTTCCAGCTGAACCCGGCGCCGTTCTGCCTGCTGGACGAGGTCGACGCCCCCCTGGACGACAGCAACACGGTGCGCTTCTGCGAGCTGGTGCGCCGCATGTCGTCGCAGACGCAGTTCCTGTTCATCAGCCACAACAAGATCACCATGGAACTCGCCGAGCAGCTGATCGGCGTCACCATGCCCGAGTCCGGCGTCTCGCGCGTGGTGGCGGTCGACATCGACGAGGCGCTGCGCATCCGGGAGGAGCTCGCAGCCTGAGGTTATGAGCGATCTCCAGGTGGGGCTCGCCGTGATCGGCGCCCTCGCGGTCGCTGCGGTGCTGATCTACAACCGCTGGCAGGAGCGCCGGGTGCGCGGCGCGGCGCAGCGCGCCTTCGGCTCCGGCCACACCGATGTGCTTCTGGGCGAGGAGCGCCGCGAGCCGACGCTCGAGCCGCGGCGTCCGGCCGTTCCGCCCGGGGCTTTGCCTGCAGAGCGCGTCGACTATGTCATGGCGCTCACGCTGTCTTCGCCAGGCGATGCCATCCAGGAAGCGTGGGCGCCGGTCGAGCAGCGCTTTGCACGGCGCGTGCTGCTCGTCATTGATCATCTGAACGTGCGCGCCGCGCTGCAGCTCCTGAGCCGCAATGGCGTAGTCAGCGACGCCGAGGTGGTGGAATTCCGCTCGATGGTCGAGACGATGGCGGCGCAGCTTGGCGCAGCCGTGCGCGCGCCCGAGATGCGCGAGGCACTCGATGCGGCGCGCGAGCTCGACCGGATTTGCGTCGATGCGGACATCCAGGTCGCGCTGCACGTCGTCGGCATCGGCTCGCAGCCGGTCAAGTTCTCTGACGAGGCGTTCGAAGCCGTGGCGCGCGATGACGGCGTGACGCTGACGCTCGACGTCGCGCGCACGCCCGAGCCTTCGCGCAGCTACGAGGCGATGGCGCGCGCCGGGCGCGAGCTCGCCAGAGCGCGCGGCGGGCGCGTGGTCGACGACACTGGCCGCGAGGTCGACGAGCGGGCGCTGGCGGCAATCGGCCAGCAGCTCGAGGCGGTCCGGCAGCGCCTGGTCGGCTGCGGGATCGAACCCGGAAGCCCGCTCGCGCTGCGTCTGTTCTCATGAGCGCGCTGCAGGAGCGTGTGGCGCGGCTGCGCGCCGAGCTAGAGCGTCATAACCGCCTGTATTACGTCGAGGACGCGCCGCAGCTCACCGACGCCGAGTACGACCGCCTGTTTCGCGAGCTTGCCGAGCTGGAGGAGAAGCATCCCGAGCTGCGCGCAGCCGATTCGCCGACGCAGCGCGTCGGCGGCGCGCCGGCGAAGGAGCTCTCGCCGGTGCGCCACGAGCTGCCCATGCTCTCGATCCGAACCGAGACCGACACCGAGGATACCGGCGCCGCGAAGTTCGATGCGCGCATCCGCCGCGAGCTCGGGCTCGAAGCCGGCGACCCGCCGGTCGAATACGCTGCCGAGCTCAAGCTCGACGGCCTCGCCATCAGCCTGCGCTACGAGAACGGCGCGCTGGTGCGCGCTGCGACCCGCGGCGATGGCGAGGTCGGCGAAGACGTCACGCCCAACGTGCGCACCATCCACGGCATTCCGCTCAAGCTGAAAGGCAAGGCACCGGAGCTGCTCGAAGTGCGCGGCGAGATCTTCATGACTCGTGCCGCCTTCGAAAAAATGAACCGGCGCCAAGCCGAGGCGGGCGAGAAGCTCTTCATCAATCCCCGCAACACCGCGGCGGGCGCGGTGCGCCAGCTCGACCCGAAGATCACCGCGCAGCGGCCGCTCTCGTTCTCGGCACATGGCTTTGGCGTCATCCGGGGCTGGCGGCGCCCCGCGCGGCACAGCGAGGTGCTCGACCGGCTCGAAGCCTTCGGCATCCCCGTGGATTCAAGGCGCGCCGTGGTGCGGGGCGCGCAGGCGCTGATCGACTATCACGCCCGGATTCGCGAACAGCGCGAAAAGCTGCCCTTCGACATCGACGGCGTGGTCTACAAGGTGAATCCGCTCGAGCTGCAGGATAGCCTGGGCTTCGTGGCGCGCGAGCCGCGCTGGGCGATCGCGCACAAGTATCCGCCGCAGGAGGAAGTCACCGAGGTGCTGTCGATCGAAGTGCAGGTCGGGCGCACCGGGACGCTGACGCCGGTGGCGCGCCTGAAGCCGGTGTTCGTCGGCGGCGTAACCGTGACCAATGCGACCCTGCACAACGAGGATGAGCTGCGGCGCAAGGATGTGTGGGCCGGCGACACCGTGGTGGTGCGCCGCGCGGGCGATGTCATTCCCGAGGTGGTCGGCGTGCGCAAGCCCGGTGCGCGTCGCGCCGAGGACCGCTTCGAGATGCCGCAAAGCTGCCCGGTGTGCGGCTCGCCGGTGGTGCGTATCACGGGCGAAGCGGCGACACGCTGTACCGGCGGACTCTACTGCAAGGCGCAGCGCAAGCAGACCCTGCTGCACTTTGCCGGCCGGCGCGCCATGGACATCGAGGGCCTGGGCGAGAAGATCGTCGATCAGCTGGTCGAGCGTGACCTGGTGGCGAATCCGGCCGATCTCTACCGGCTGGATGTGGCGACGCTCGCGGGCCTGGAGCGCATGGCCGACAAATCGGCGCAGAATCTTTTCGACAGCATCGAGCAATCGCGCCAGGCGCAGCTGCAGCGCTTCATCTACGCGCTCGGCATCCCGGGCGTCGGCGAGGAGGTGGCCAAGCTCCTCGCGCGGCACTTCGGCAGCCTGGCAGCATTTCTCTCTGCCGATTGGCCGGCGCTCATGGCTGACAAGGAAGCGGTACGCAAGGAGAATGCACAGCGCAAGAAGCGCGGCGAGCCGGCCCTGGAGGTGCCCCTCGAAGGCATCGGGCCCGAGCTTGCGGACGCCATCGGGAAGTTCGTGCAGGAGTCCCATAATCGCGATGTCATCGCACGCCTGAGCGACGCGATTCGGATCTCGGCGCCGGCGCGGCCGGCGCGTGCTGCCGGCAAGACTTTCGTGCTCACCGGCTCGCTCGCCGGCATGACGCGCGACGAGGTGCGCGAGGCGCTGGAAGCCCGCGGGCACAAGGTGGCCGGCTCGGTGTCGAACAACACCGACTACGTCGTCGCCGGCGAACAGGCGGGGAGCAAGCTCGAAACAGCGCGCAGCCTCGGCGTGCCGGTGATCGATGAGCAGCAGCTGATGGAGTTTCTGAAGGAGCGGTGATGCCCAGGCTGAGAAAAGCAGTGTTCCCCGTGGCCGGATTCGGCAGCCGGTTCCTGCCGGTGACCAAGGCGAGCCCGAAGGAAATGATGCCGATCGTCGACAAGCCGCTCATCCAGTACGCGGTCGAGGAGGCGGCGGCCGCCGGCATCACCGAGATGATCTTCGTCACCGGCCGCAACAAGCGCGCCATCGAGGACCACTTCGACAAGGCCCACGAGCTCGAGACCGAGCTCGAGAGGAAGGGCAAGGACGCGCTGCTCGCGCAGGTGCGTTCGGTGCTGCCGGAGGGCGTGAGCTGCATCTACATCCGCCAGCCCGAGCCGCTCGGCCTCGGCCACGCGGTGCTCTGCGCTCAGCCGGTGGTGGGCAATGATCCTTTCGCGGTGCTGCTCGCCGATGACCTGATCGACTCCGATCCGCCGGCGATGGCGCGCATGGCGCAGATCTTCGAGAAGGAGGGCTCGTCGCTCCTCGGCGTAGAGGAAGTGCCGCGCGACCAGACGCAGAGTTACGGCATCGTCACCATCGAGAAGATGCAGGGCGACACGGCGCGCCTGCACAGCATCGTGGAAAAGCCGCGTCCGGCTGACGCGCCGTCCAACCTGGCGGTGATCGGGCGCTACGTGCTGACGCCGCGCATCTTCGAGCTCCTTGGCCAGGTGACCCCCGGCGCGGGCGGCGAGATCCAGCTCACCGACGCGATCTCGGAGTTGCTGGTGCACGAGCGCGCGCTCGCGGTGCGGCTGCCCGGGCGGCGCTTCGACTGCGGCTCGAAGCTGGGCTACCTGCAGGCGACCGTGGAGTACGGCGTGCGTCATCCCGAGGTCGGCCGGGACTTCGCCCAGTATCTCAAGTCACGCTAGACTCAGCCGCATGACCAACGTCAAGCAAGCTTGGCGCTTTCTCGAGGAATCTGACCCGATCGCGAGCGCCGAGGAGGTGCAGGCCGCCCTGCAGCGCGTCGCCGCCGAGGTGAACCAGCACCTGGGAGAAAGTTACCCCTTGGTGCTCGCCGTAATGGGCGGCGCCGTGATCTTCGCCGGGCAGATCCTGCCGCTGCTGCGCTTCCCGCTCGACTTCGACTATATCCATGCCTCGCGCTACGGCGCGGAGACGCGCGGCGCGAATGTCGACTGGCGCGTAACGCCGCCGGCCAGCGCGCGCGGTCGCGCGGTGCTGGTGCTTGACGACATCCTCGACGGCGGCCACACGATGGCGGCGATTCGCGAGCGCCTGATGCAGCTTGGCGCGGCGAGCTTCCACTGCGCAGTGCTGGTCGAGAAGACCCTGCGCCGGCCCAAGCCGATCCGCGCCGACTTCGTCGGCCTGCGTGTCGAGGATCGCTTCGTCTTCGGCTACGGCATGGACGCAAAAGGCTACTGGCGCAACCTGCCCGAGATCCGCGCCATGCGAGGAACCTGAGGCGGTGCTCGCGATCATCGGCGGCAGCGGGCTCTCGAAGCTCGGCAACATGGAAATCACGCGGCGCAAGGTGTCGCGCACGCCTTACGGCGAGCCCTCCGGCGCGCTGACCTTCGGGCGCATCGGCGGCTGCGACGTGGTGTTCCTCGCGCGCCACGGCTATGGCCACACCATCGCGCCGCATGAGGTGAACTACCGCGCCAACCTGTGGGCGCTCAAGGACGCTGGCGCCGGCGAAGTGGTCTCGGTCGCGTCGGTCGGCGCGATCGCCGCCAGGCTCGCGCCGGGCGCGCTGGTGCTGCCGCACCAGGTGATCGACTACACGTGGGGCCGCCCGGCCACCTACTTCGAGGGCAAGGGCGCGCCGGTGAATCACATCGACTTCACGGAGCCGTACTCGCGCACGCTGCGGGCCAAGCTCACCGCGGCGGCGAAGGCCTGTGGCGAAGCCGTCACCGAGCGTGGCGTCTATGCCGCCACGCAGGGCCCGCGGCTCGAGACCGCGGCCGAGATCGATCGGCTGGAGCGCGATGGCGCGGATCTGGTCGGCATGACCGGCATGCCGGAGGCGGCGCTTGCGCGCGAGATCAGCCTCGAATACGCGGCGATCGCGGTGGTGGCGAATTACGCCGCGGGTCGCGGCGACAGCCAGCGCGCCGTGCCGCTCGACAAGATCGGCGCGGTGCTCGAGGAAGCGATGGGGCGGGTGCGGCGCATCATCGAGCAGCTCTGCAAATGATCCGGGAAGTTCTGCGCATGGGCGATCCACGGCTTCTCGAGCGCTCGCAGGAAGTGCGCGCCTTCGGCACGCCGGAGCTCGAGGCCTTGTTGACCGACATGCGCGACACCATGGCGCACCTCAACGGCGCCGGGCTCGCCGCGCCGCAGATCGGCGTCGGCTTGCGCGTGGTGATCTTCGGCGTGCATGCGAATCCGCGCTACCCCGACGTCGAGGAAGTGCCCGATACGGTGCTCATCAATCCGGTGCTCACGCCGCTCGGCGAGGAGCAGGAGGAAGGCTGGGAGGGCTGCCTGTCGGTGCCCGGGATGCGCGGTTGGGTGCCGCGGTACCGGCGCCTGCGCTATTCCGGCTACGACGAAAAAGGCCAGCGCTTCGAGCGCGAAGTCGCCGACTTCCATGCGCGCGTGGTGCAGCACGAGGTCGACCACCTCGACGGCATCCTCTATCCGATGCGCATCCGGGACCTTACAAAATTCGGCTTCAATGAAGCGCTGTTTCCGGGGCAGGAGCTGCCTGCGGAAGACTGAGCTCCTGCAGCAGCTCCTGCTCCAGGTGCAGCACGGTCTTCGGCGCCGCGAGCGCTTCGCCGGTCACGAGAAAGACGTCCTCCACGCGATCGCCGAGCGTATTGATGCGCGCCGTCTGCAGGCTGATGTGGTGCTGCGCCAGGATGCGCGCGACGCCGTAGAGCAGGCCCGGCCGGTCGCTCGCGACGATGGAGAGCACCTGGTAGGCGCCGCGCTCGTCGGGCCGGATGTCGACGGCAGGCGAGATCGGGAAATGGCGCACGCGGCGGGAAAGCCGTCCGCCGCGCGGCGGCGGCAGCGGCGCATCGGACTTCAGCTCCTCGGCAAGCTCGGCCTCGATCATGGCGATGCGGTCCTGGTAGTGCGCGTCGCGCCCCTGGCCCATTACGACGAAGGTGTCGAGCGCGTAGCCGTTGCGCGTGGTGTGGACCTTCGCCTCCGCGATGTTGAACCCGGCGCGGTCGAAATAGCCGCTGATGCGCGCAAACAGCGTCTCGCGATCGCGCGTGTAGATCATCACCTGCAGCCCCTCGCCGAACGCGGCAAGGCGTGCTTTCACCACCGGCTTGTCGCTGTCCACGCGGTAGTGGAGGTTGCGCGTATGCCAGGCGATCTCCTGCGCGTCGTGGCGCAGGAAGTAGGTGATGTCGAGGCTCGCCCAGAGCCGGTCTTTGACCGCATCCGACAGGGCATAGAGGCGCAATAGCCGCGTCGCCTCGGCCTGCTTTTCGGCAAGCGCCGCGTCGCGCGCGATCGGCTCGCCGGTCAGCACCCGGCGCGTGGCGCGGTACAGGTCCTCGAGCAGCTTGCCCTTCCAGGCATTCCAGACCTTGGGGCTGGTGCCGCGCACATCGGCCACGGTGAGCAGGTACAGGGCGACCAGCCGGCGCTCGGTCTGCACCTTGTCGGCGAACGCCCGCAGCACCTCGGGATCGTAGACATCCTGCTTCTGCGCGACGTGCGACATCAGGAGATGGTTCTCGACCAGGAACTCGACCAGTTCGCGGTCCTCCTTGGCGAGGCCATGCCGCGTGGCGAAGCTGCGCGCGTCGGAGGAGCCGAGATGCGAATGGTCGCCGCCGCGGCCCTTGGCGATGTCGTGGTAGAGCGCGGCGATGTACAGCAGCCAGCGCCGCTCGAAGCCGCTCATCAGCTCGCTGCACAGCGGATATTCGTGCGCGAACTCGGGCTGCGTGAAGCGTCGCAGGTTGCGCACCACCATCAGGATGTGCTGGTCGACCGTGTAGACGTGGAACAGATCGTGCTGCATCTGCCCGACGATGCGGCCGAACTCCGGCAGGTAGCGGCCGAGGATGCCGTACTGGTTCATGCGGCGGAACTCGTGCACGATGCCGCGCGGCTGCTGCAGGATGTGCAGGAACATGAGCCGCGCCAGCGGGTCGCCGCGAAAGCGGGCATTGATGCGGCCGCGCGCCCGATACAGGGCGCGCAACGTGGGCGCGGTCATGCCGCGCAGCTCCTGGTGCTGCATCAGCAGCAGGAAGCTTTCGAGAATCGCAAGCGGCTGCTCGTCGAACAGGTCTTCGCGCACGATTTCCAGCCGCTCGCCCCGGATGCGAAAGCGCTCGTTGAGCGCTCGCGGCGCGACGTCGGGCTCGGGCGCAAGGCGCTCCTCCAGGTTCTGCAGAACGATGGTGTTGAGCTGCGTCACGCCCTTCGCCGTCTGGTAGTAGCGCTGCATCATCGCTTCGCTTGCGCGCCGGTTCGCGCTGTCGCGATAGCCGAGCTGCGCGGCGAGCGCGGTCTGCACGTCGAACACCAGGCGGTCCTCGCGGCGGCCGGCGAGGTAGTGGAGCCGAATGCGCATGTCCTGCAGCAGCGCTTCGCCCTTCGCGAGCTGCCGCGCTTCATCCCGCTCGATCAGGCGCTGCGCGACCAGGTCGCTCCAGCGCCGGCCGAGGCCCGCGGCGAGCGCGATCCACTGGATCACCTGCAGGTCGCGCAGGCCGCCGGGAGCTTCCTTGAGGTTCGGCTCGAGGGAGTAGGGCGTGTCCTGGTGCTTGGCGTGGCGCTGCTCCTGCTCGAGTTTCTTTGCCTTGAGGAACGCCGCCGGGTCTGAGGCCCGGCCGAGCGCTTGCTCGAGCTTGCGAAACAGCGCGCGGCTGCCGGAGAGGTAGCGCGATTCGAGCAGCGTGGTGCGTACCGTGACGTCTTCGGCCGCCGCCTGGATGCAGCCCTCGACGGTGCGCACGCTATGGCCGATCTCGAGGCCGACGTCCCAGAAAGTACCAATCAGGCGCTCCAGCGACTCGCGCTCGGCGGTGGTGGGCTCCCGCGCGAGGAGCACCAGGAGGTCGATATCGGAGGCCGGGTAGAGCTCGCCGCGGCCATAGCCGCCGGTGGCGACGAGTGCCGCGCCGTCGGGCAGGCCGGGCACCGACTTCACGGCGCGATCGATGAGCTGCGCGTGGGCCTTGAGCAGGCGCCGCGGATTCGGTCGCGCGAGATAGGCCGCGCGCAACGCGGCGCGTTCGGCCGCCACCTGCTCGCGCAGGCTTGCCGCGGTCACGCCCGTGCCGGCGGCGCGCCGGCCGAGAGCGTCAGCACCTCGAAGCCTTGCTCGGTCACGGCCACGGTGTGCTCCCATTGCGCCGAGAGGCTGTGGTCCTTGGTGACGATGGTCCAGCCGTCGGCCAGCTCGCGGATCCCGGGCTTGCCCGCATTGATCATCGGTTCGACGGTAAAGGTCATGCCGGCCTGCAGGGCAAGGCCGGTGCCGGCCTTGCCGTAGTGCAGGACTTGCGGCTCCTCGTGGAATTTGCGGCCGATGCCGTGCCCGCAGAACTCCCGCACCACGGAGAAACCGTGGCTCTCCGCGTGCGCCTGGATCGCGGCGCCGATGTCACCGAGCCGCGCGCCGGGGCGCACGGCCTGGATGCCGCGCCACATGCATTCGAAGGTGACGTCGACCAGGCGGCGCGCCTGGATGCTCGGCTCGCCGACATAGAACATGCGGCTGCAGTCGCCGTGATAACCGTCCTTGATCACGGTGATGTCGATGTTGAGCACGTCGGCCGGCTTGAGCACCCGGTCTCCTGGAACGCCGTGGCACACCTGGTGGTTCACCGAGGTGCAAATGGATTTCGGAAACGGCTTGTAGCCCGGCGGGGCGTAGTTGAGCGGCGCCGGCACCGTGCCTTGCTCGTTCACCATGTAGTCGTGGCAAAGGTCGTTCAGCTTCCCCGTAGTGACGCCGGGCTTGACGTACGGGGTAATGAAATCGAGCACTTCCGAGGCGAGGCGGCCGGCGATGCGCATGCGCGCAAGCTCCTCGGCGGTCTTCAGAACTACGGGCATTAGCCTGATTATGCTATGATTTCGGGCTGGCTCACGCAGGCTTGAGCCAAATTTCCCGCCCGCTCGGACTAGGGTGCCCCACTGGGGTTTCTTGAGCGCGGCGCAGACCTAACCCTAAGGAGATTTTGAGTGTCGGTCACGATGCGTCAGATGCTGGAAGCCGGGGTCCATTTCGGACATCAGACCCGGTACTGGAACCCGAAGATGGCGCCGTTCATTTTCGGCCACCGCAACAAGATTCACATCATCAACCTCGAGAAGACGCTGGCGATGTACCAGGACGCGCTCAAGTTCGCGCGCCAGCTCGCCGCCAACCGGGGCACGCTGCTGTTCGTCGGCACCAAGCGCCAGGCGCGCGAGATCGTGCGCGAGGAGGCGCTGCGCTGCCAGATGCCGTTCGTCGACCATCGCTGGCTCGGCGGCATGCTGACGAACTTCAAGACCGTCAAGCAGTCCATCAAGCGTCTGAAGGAGATGGAGCAGATGCAGCAGGACGGCAGCTTCGAGCGGATCTCGAAGAAAGAAGCGCTCGGGCTCACGCGCGAGATGCAGAAGCTGCAGCGCTCGCTCGGCGGCATCAAGGACCTGGCGGCGCTGCCCGATGCGCTGTTCGTCATCGACGTCGGCTACCAGAAAGGCGCCATCGCCGAAGCGGTGAAGCTCGGCGTGCCGGTGATCGGGGTGGTCGACACCAACCATTCGCCCGAGGGCATCGATTACATCATCCCGGGCAACGACGACTCGAGCCGCGCCATCCGTCTCTACGCGCGCGGCATGGCCGACGCGGTGCTCGAAGGCCGCAGCCAGTCGCTGGAAGAGGTGGTCGCCGCCTCGCGCGACGAGTTCGTCGAGGTGGAAGAGGATGCGGCGGCGCGCTAGTCCCCTGCCGGATCGAGAGCAAAAAGGGGCTGCGGCCCCTTTTTTTCAACCTGTTAGGAGCAATCGGTAATGGCGGATATCAGTGCAGGACTGGTGAAGGAGCTGCGCGAGCTCACCGGCCTGGGAATGATGGAGTGCAAGAAAGCCTTGACCGAGTGCGAGGGCGACCTGCGCAAGGCCGAGGAGCTGCTGCGCATCAAGAGCGGCGCCAAGGCGAGCAAGGCGGCGGGCCGCATCGCGGCCGAAGGCGTGATCGGCGCTTGGGTGGCCGCGGACGCAAAGCTCGGCGCGCTCGTCGAGCTCAACTCCGAGACCGATTTCGTCGCCAAGAACGACGAGTTCGTCGCGTTCGCCAGCTCGCTCGCCGAAATCGCGGCGACGCGCGATCCCGGCAGCGCCGAGGAGGACAAGCGCCAGAAGCTGGTGCAGAAGCTCGGCGAGAACATCAGCATCCGACGCTGGAAGCGCCTTCAGGCCAAGGGCAAGCTCGCGCTGTACCTGCACGGCGCAAAGATCGGCGTGCTGGTGGACTACGAAGGCCCGGAGGAAGTGGGCAAGGACGTCGCGATGCACATCGCGTTCGCCAAACCGCGGCACATGACCAAGGCCGAAGTGCCCGCCGATGTTTTGAATAGCGAAAGAAGAATTCACGAGGCGCGCGCCAGGGAATCCGGCAAGCCGCCCGAGATCGTCGCCAAGATGGTCGAAGGCGCCGTCAACAAGTTCCTCGGCGAGATCAGCCTCATGGGCCAGCCTTTCGTCAAGGACGACAAGCAGACGGTGGAGAAGATGCTCGCGGCAAAGAAGGCAAAAGTGAATAGCTACGCGTTCTTCGTCGTCGGCGAGGGTATCGAGAAGAAGTCGAGCGACTTCGCCGCCGAAGTGATGGCGCAGGCGGGGAAAGCCCATTGACCGGCAGGCGGCCTTGACGCCGAAATACAAGCGCATTCTCCTCAAGCTGTCGGGCGAAGCCCTGATGGGGGACGATCCTTACGGCATCAACCGCCTGACGATCGAGAACATCGTCGCCGAGGTGGCGCAGGTGTCGCGCCTCGGCGTCGAGATCGGCGTGGTGATCGGCGGCGGCAACATCTTCCGCGGCGTCGCGCCGGGCGCGGCCGGGATGGATCGCGCCACCGCCGACTACATGGGGATGCTCGCCACGGTGATGAACGCGCTCGCGCTGCAGGACGCGATGCGCCAGGCGGGTATTTCCAGCCGCGCGCTCTCGGCGCTCAACATCGAGCAGGTGGTCGAGCCCTACATCCGCGGCAAGGCGATCCGCTATCTGGAGGAGGGCAAGATCGTCATCTTCGCCGCCGGAACCGGCAATCCCTTCTTCACGACCGACACGGCAGCGGCGCTGCGC
>DASWER010000427.1:0-6772 GCA_036394655.1 Burkholderiales bacterium | reverse complement strand
GAGGTCGCTCGCCAGCCGTAGGTCTGCAGCGACCACGCCACGAGCGGTACCGAGATGCCGCCGAGCGCCAGCCCGATCGACAGCGACGACAGCGCCCGCGCCCGCCAGCGCTCGAACCAGTTGATCAGCGCGATGTTGACCGGGAAGAAGCCGCACAGGCTCGAGCCCAGGGCGACCACCAGGAACGCGGCGTAGAACATGCCCAGCGTGTCGGTCGTGCTGAGCAGCATCAGCCCCAGGCCGAAGACGACCACGCCGACGCGGATCATGCCCTGGGGGCCGAAGCGATCGATGAACCAGCCCAGCAGCGGCCCGAGGATCGCCGATTCCATCTGCTGCAGCGCCGCCGCCCCGGAGAGCGCAGTCTTGCTCCAGCCGCGCTCAGCCTGCAGCACCGCGACGTAGGCGCCGAACGACTGCGTCATCAGGCCGGCCTGCAGGAACTGCATCGCCGAGCCCGCGGCGACCATGTACCAGCCGTAGAACAACCGCTTAGAATGCGCTTCCCGCTTTTTGGAAATCTCCCCCATGCCCATCTCAATGTATCAGGCTTCGACGCCGCGCTTCGCGGCCATGCTGCGAAACCTTTCGACGCTGATCGACAAGGCCGAGGCGCATTGCGCAGCGAAAAAAATCGAGCCGGTCGCGATCACCAGCGCGCGCCTGTTCCCCGATATGTATCCCTTCACGCGCCAGGTGCAGATCGCGTGCGATACCGCCAAGGGCGCGGTGGCGCGCCTGGCGGGCGCCGAGAGCCCGAAGCACGAGGACACCGAGCAGACCTTCGGCGAGCTGAAGGCGCGCATCGCGAAGACGCTGGACTTCATCGAGTCGGTTAGCGCCGGCAAGATCGACGGCAGCGACGACAAGGAGATCGTGCTGCCGATGCGAAGCGGCGAGCGCCGCTTCAAGGGAATGCAATATCTCCTGGGCTTCGCCTACCCGAACTTCTACTTCCACCTCACCACGGCGTACAACATCCTGCGCCACAACGGCGTCGAGGTCGGCAAGCAGGACTTCGTCGGCAAGCCCTGATTACTGCTTGAACGGCGCGCCCAGGCGCTCGCACTGCTCGCGCGCGTAGCGCGAGCCGATGATGTTGGCGTCGTCGGGGCCGCCGTTGACCGCGACGATCTTCTCGTTCCTCAGGATGAAGCTCATCGGATAGAAGCCGTCGTAGGCGCCTGCCTTGTTCTTGTCGTTCACCCAGACGCACACGCCCCAGCCGTACTGCTCGCCGCGCACTGGTGTGCCGCGGTTGTAGAGCTGCTTCGGGCCGGCACGGAATTCGACGATCGCAGCCTTCGGATCGGTGAGCCGCAGGCTCAGGTAGCTCTTGATCTCGTCCTGATAGTTGACCGGCGCCGGGCCGTAATCGGCGGTCGCCATCTCTTCCTTGGTCACCGGGGTGACACATGCGGCCAGGGTGAGCAGCGCGATGGCAAACAGGCGTTTCATCGGCATTCTCCTATGCGTAGTTCAGCAGCACGCCGGCGGTTTCGCGCGGCATCGAGACATGGGGATAGTGGTGCGTCGGCAGCTCGTGGTAGCGCCACGCCGGGTCGTTTCGCGCGCGCTCGGCGAACGGCGCAAAGCTGGTCGGTGAATAGCCGCTGCAGAAAACATAGGCGCGCCGGCCGCGGTAGTTGCCTTCGAGCGCGAGCGGCTGGGTGAAGGTCTTGATCGGCTGGGGATCGCGCCGCCCCTCGAGCCAGGCGATCTGCGCAGCATCGGTCATGCCCTGCGCTTGGGGCGGCAAGGGTGGCAGGTGCGAAGCGCCGGCCGGAAAATGCGCGCGCACCTCGGGTCGCACGAGGTCGACCAGCGCCTGGCCGTGCTGCGGCACGAACGCATCGAGGTAGACCAGCGTGCCGATGGCCTTCGGCAAACGGTCGGCGACGCCGGTCACCACCATGCCGCCGTAGCTGTGTCCCACCAGCACGATGTCTTTCAGCTGCTCGTACTGGATCACGCCCAGCACGTCGGCAGTATGCGTGGCGAGATCGGTGGCGGGCGAGGCGAGATGCCGGCGCTCGCCGATGCCGGTGAGGGAAGGGGTGAAGACCTCGTGGCCGGCCGCGCGCAGCACCTGCGCGACGCGCTGCCACATCCAGCTGCCGCCCCAGGCGCCGTGAACCAGTACGAAAGTCAGGGCTTGGCGGCGGGCTTGAACATGCTCGACATGTCGATCTCGTCGAGCTTGACCGCCGCCTTGTTGCGCGCCTCGATCTCGGCGAGCCGGCGTGGCGTTTCGTTGCTGGCCTGCTCGAAGGCGTCGACCAGCTTGAAGCAGAACGCGGCGAGCGCTTTCGGGTCGGGCTTTTTCTGCTCGGTGCCCGAGAGCGTGCCGTAGACGCGCGCGGCCAGATTGACGTAAATCCGCTCCGCCATATCGACGTACGGATCCTTGGCCGGGGCGGCGGCGCCGGGTTTGCCGGCGGGCGGTGGATGGGCGGGAGCGCTCATGGCGCGAGTTTACCCCTAACTTCGGACTCGTCCTCGGCCAGCGTGCGTTTCAGCTGGTCGCGCAGCTCGTTCGAGACGATGACGTGCGCATCCGGCTCGCTCTTGTGCACCGCGTAGAGCTTGGCCTGCACCACGTGGTCGTGCTCGGCGAAGGCGCGCGCGGCGCGCTGCGCGCGCTCCGGGTCCTGGGTAGTGACGGCGAGCGCGGTCTCGCCGAGCTTGAGCGCCGAGAGCCAGGTCTCGCGCTCGACCATCTCGACGCCGAGGTCGCGTAGCTCGAACAGGTGGCGCATGTCATGGGCGCGCGCGATCAGGCGCAGGCGTGGGAAGTGCGTGCGCGCGATGCTGGCGAGGCGCGTGATCGCCTCGCGGTCGTCGAGCGCGATGATCAGCAGATCGGCCGTGTCTGCGCCTGCCGCGTGCAGGAGATCCAGCCGCGTGGCATCGCCGTAGAACACGCGAAAGCCGAACTCGCGCGACTGCTCGACATGGTCCGGGTCGTCGTCGAGCACGGTCGGGTGATAGCCGCTCGCGTTGAGGAGTCGCGCCACGACCTGGCCGACGCGCCCGAGCCCCGCGACGATCACCTTGCCCGGCTCGGGCTGGTCGGGCGCGCGCCCCGTGGGAGAAGCGGGATCGGCGAAGCGCGGCGCGATCACGCGATCGTGCACTATGAGGAGGAACGGCGTCGCGATCATGGACAGCGCAACGGCGAGCGTGATCGCCTGCGCGGTCTGCTCGGGGATCGCGCCGTTCAGCGCGGCGAGGCCGAGGATGACGAAGGCGAATTCGCCGCCCTGGGCGAGGAGCAGGATGAAAAGCGGCCGCTCGCTCACGGGCAAACGCGCGCGCCGGGCGATGAGCCACAGCACCGCGCTCTTGAGGATGAACAGGCCGACGATCAGGCCGACCACGACCCAGGGGCGCGCGAGCAGCACGGAGAAGTTGGCGCTCATGCCCACCGAGATGAAGAACAGTCCCAGCAGCAGCCCTTTGAACGGATCGATCGCCGCTTCGATCTCGTGGCGGTATTCCGATTCGGCCAGCAGCACGCCGGCAAGGAAAGCGCCCAGCGCCATCGACAAGCCCGCCATTTCGAAAAGCAGCGCGATGCCCAGCACGAGGAGCAGCGCAAACGCGGTAAAAATTTCCCGCAGCCGGGTACGCGCGATGTGCCGGAAGATCGGCCGCGCGATGAAGTGGCCCAGCACCAGCGTGCCGACGACCACCGCGACAGCAAAAACCACGCCCTGCCAGGAAAAACCGGACCAGCCGCCCGATTCGCCGAGCAGCGGCAGCGCCGCGAGCATCGGGATCACCGCGAGGTCTTGGAACAACAAAATGGCGAAGGTCGCCTGCCCACCCTGCGTGCCGAGCGCGCCGCGCTCGTTCAGCGGCTGCAGGGCGAGCGCAGTGGAGGAGAGCGAGAGCGCCATGCCGGCGACCAGCGCGACGCGCATGTCGATGCCGAAAAGAAGCGCGACACCGGCGATCAGCACGATCGAGCCGAGCACCTGGGACAGGCCGAGGCCGACGAGCCGCGTGCGCATGTTCCAGAGGCGATGCGGCTCGAGCTCCAGGCCGATGACGAACAGCAGGAACACCACGCCGAGCTCGGCAAACGCGCGGATCGCCTCGGGCTGCTGCACCAGCTTGAAGCCCCACGGGCCGATGGCGATGCCGGCGAGCAGATAGCCCGCGACCGAGCCCAGCCCGAGCTTGTGCGCCGCCATTACCGCGATCACCGCGGCTGCGAAATAGACCGCGGCCTGCAGCAGGAAAGCGTTGCCATGCTCCATTCACGAAGTATAGTTGGCGCGGGAGGGAGTTCCATGCCGAGCATCGAAGCGCGGGTACTCGCGCGGATGGAGGCGGTGTTCACGCGCTGTCCGGAGCTGTTCCGGTTCAGCGTGCGCGATCGCTCGGGCCTGCCCGATCACGTCGACCCGACGAAGCTCGACGGCGAGCTTTTCATCTTCGAGATCGCGCTCGCGCCGCGCCTGGGCAAGCTGCAGTACGACGAGGTGTATGCCGCCATTGCCGCGGCCATCGCGGCCGCGGTGTCGTCCTGGCCCGAGGCCAGGGATTTGCTGCCCGGCAAAACCTTCGTCCGCTACCTGCATTGATCCCTGGCAGGCACGGGCCTTGCGGCATGGGGGACATGAAACCCGCCCAGCTAGGAAGCCTTAACGCGGACACCCCCCCGATCGAGGAAGACCTCGCGCTGCGGCTCGAGACCATCTTCGACCGCTGCCCGCAGCTGCACGGTTTTACGATCCAGGACTCCTCCGCGTTGCCCGAGGAGCTGCGCTCCCTCGCGCTCGAGAAGGAGCTGGTCGTGACCGACATCGGCGTGTATCCGTTCATCAATGCCGAGCAGTGCGAGGCGATCTACAACGAGATCGCCGTGGCGCTGCTCGACTTCCTGTTCGAGCGACCGAGCGCCAAGGACGTGCTGCGCGGTCGCACGTTCGTTCGCACGCTGCACTGAAAAGCGAAATCGGGGACGGACCCCGAATTGCGCGAGGCTAAAATGCCCGCGCCATGAAGATCGACTGGGACGCGCCCATCCGCATGGACGACGGCGTCGTGCTGCGTGCCGACGTCTTCCGCCCCGACGAGGGCAAACATCCGGCCATCCTGAGCTACGGTCCGTACGGCAAGGGGCTTGCGTTCCAGGAGGGCTACAAGACCGCGTGGGAAATCATGGCGCGCGAGCATCCCGACGCGCTCGCCGGCTCCTCCAACCGCTACCAGAACTGGGAAGTGGTCGATCCCGAGAAATGGGTGCCCGAGGGCTACGTCTGCGTGCGCGTCGATTCGCGCGGCGCCGGCCGCTCGCCCGGCTATCTCGCGCACAACAACGCGCGCGAGACGCGCGACATCTACGAATGCACCGAATGGACTGCTGCGCAGCCCTGGTGCAGCGGCAAGGTCGGCATGAATGGCATCTCGTACTACGCGAGCAACCAGTGGCGCGCCGCCGCCGCCAAGCCGCCGCACCTCGCGGCGATTTGCGCCTGGGAGGGCTGGAACGACGCCTACCGCGAGAGCGCGCGCCACGGCGGCATCATCTGCAGCTTCCGCAAGAACTGGCAGGACATGCAGGTGAAGACGGTGCAGCACGGCCAGGGCGGACGCGGCGCGAAGAGCCGCGTCACGGGCGAGCTCGTCTGTGGTCCCGAGACGCTGTCGCCGGAAGAGCTGGAGAAGAACCGCGAGGACATGTGGCAGGCCTTCCTCTCGCGCGAGCTCTGGGGGCCGTACTACGCCGAGCGCAGTCCCGATCTTTCCAGGGTCACCGTGCCGCTCCTCTCGGCGGCGAACTGGGGCGGTCAAGGCCTGCACACGCGCGGCAACTTCGAGGGCTTCACGGGCGCGGCCTCGAAACAGAAATGGCTGGAAGTGCACGGCGGCTCGCACTGGGCGCCGTTCTACACCGATTATGGTGTCGCACTGCAGAAGCGCTTCTTCGACTATTTTCTGAAGGGTGAAAGGAACGGTTGGGACAAGCAGCCACGCGTGCAGCTGCAGGTCAGGCACCCCGGAGAAAAATTCGTCCTGCGCCACGAGAACGAATGGCCGCTCGCACGCACGAAGTGGACGCATTTCCATCTCGATCCGAAGGACATGAGGCTGTCTGCCGCGCAGTTTGCTGGCGAACGCTCCATCGCCTACGACGCGATGGGCGAAGGTCTGACCTTCTCCACGCCGCCGCTCGAGCGCGAAACCGAGATCACCGGGCCTTCGGCGCTGAAACTCTTCATTTCCGCCTCGACGACCGATGCCGATCTCTTCGCGGTGCTGCGCGTGTTCGACCCGAAGGGAAAGGAAGTCCTGTTCCAGGGTGCGCTCGATCCGAAAACGCCGGTGGGTCAGGGCTGGCTGCGCGCATCGCAAAGAAAGCTCGATTCCCTGCGCTCGCTGCCTTACCGCCCCTTCCACACGCACGACGAGAAGCGGCCCTTGAAGCCCGGCGAAGTGGTCGAGCTCGATATCGAGATCTGGCCGACCTGCATCGTCGTGCCGGCGGGTTACCGCATCGCGCTCACGATCCGCGGAAAAGACTATGAGCACGGCGGTGAAGCGGCGTCCCTCTCCAATATGAAAAACCCGATGCGCGGCTGCGGGCCGTTCATCCACGACGACCCGACCGACCGGCCGCTTGCGATCTTCGGCGGAAAAGTCACGCTGCACTTCGGCCCGGGACGGCAGCCGAGCCTGGTGCTCCCCGTGATTCCTCCGAAGTAATTCGCGTGCGCGCCGAGCTCGTCTCCATCCCCACCGACACGATTCCGCTCGACGG
>DASWER010000426.1:0-4286 GCA_036394655.1 Burkholderiales bacterium | reverse complement strand
CTTCCTATATGTGTGCAGGTGCGCGCGCCAGGCCTCGTCCAGTTACAAATCCTGCTGGAGCGGTTTCCGAAGGCCCGAGTGGTGCTGGATCACATGGCGCGGCCGGTGGCGGACGACGCGGGAAGCCTGTTTGCGCTGGCGAAATATGCGAACCTGACCCTGAAGCTCACGACGCATAACGTGCGCGATGCGCAGCAGAGTTTTCTTACCCGGGTAATCGAAGCATTCGGCGCCCGACGCATCGCCTGGGGATCGAACTATCCGGCTTCCGAAGGCACGCTCAGCGCGTTGCTCGCGGAGGCACGCGCGGTGGTGCCGGAAGCAGCGCGCGAGCAGATCTTTTCGCGCACCGCGAAGAGCTTGTACGCTTGAGCGCTATTTCTGCCAGGGCTCGCGCGGCAGTCCCGGCACGCGCGGCGCGACGGGCTGCGGCTGCTTCTTGGGCTTCTTCTTCTCGCGATTGCTGCGTTGCTGTCCTTTGGGCATGGCGGTTCTCTAGGTGGTTTTGCTCGGGGAAGGCACGCCCGTGCGCTCGCTTCGCTCGAGCGCGGCGAATTCCAGCGCGTAGTCGAGCGCTTCCATCAGCGGACGCGCCTGGATGGGCTTGGTCAGGTAGTGGAAGAATCCCGCCTCGAGGCCTTTGACGATGGCGGCGGGCGCGGCGTTGGCGCTGAGCGCGAGGATCGGCGCCGTCTGCATGGCGGCGTCCGCGCGCAGCAGCTTCATCAGCTCGTGCGCGTCGAGCCCGGCATCGAAGCCGGGCACATCGATGTTGATCAGGATCACTTCCGGCCGCTTGCTGCGCGCGAGCTTGATCGCGAGATTCAGGTCGGCTGCGCACAGCAGCAGCAAGTCCTTGCGCTCCGCGAGCAGCTGCTCCACCACGGCGACGCTCTCGCCGTGGTGCTCCACGTAGAGCAGTGGGGAGCGTCTCGGGCCGGTTTTCGGGCTGGCGCGCGGCATCACGCATGCTAGCCTGAATAATTACCACCCTGGCCCCGAATTGCTCATGCGGATCGACGTGCATCACCATCTTTTCCCGCCGGCTTATGTCGCGAAGCTGGTGGAGGCCGATCACTACCTGGCGCGCGGGGTGGCGCGGCAGTGGACGCCGCAGGCCTCGATCGAGGACATGGACGCGGCGGGCGTGACGACAGCGATCACTTCGATCACCGCGCCCGGCTTTGCGGTGGTCGCGCCCAAGCTGCTGTTTCAGCTTAACCGGAAGTGCAATGACTACGGCGCCAGAATGGCGCGCGATCACCCGGGACGGTTCGGCTTGTTCGCCAGCCTGCCGCTGCCGGACGTGGAGCGCAGCCTGGAAGAGATCGGCTATGCGCTCGACACGCTAAAGGCGGATGGGATAGGGCTGCTGACAAGCTATCGCGACAAGTGGCTCGGCGATGCGGCGTTCGCGCCGGTGATGGACGAGCTCAACCGCAGGAAAGCAGTGGTGTATGTGCATCCGACCGCGCCCGACTGCTGCCGCAACCTGCTGCCGGGCGTGCCCGACTGGGTGATCGAGTTTCCCGCCGACACCACGCGCACCATCGCGAGCCTGCTTTTTTCCGGCACGGTCGCGCGCTGCCGCGACATCCGCTTCATCTTCGCGCATGTCGGCGGCATCCTGCCGCTCGTGACCGAGCACCTGGTGCGCGCCGCGCAGTTTGATGTGCGCAGCGAATTGAAACATTTTCACTACGACACCGCGCTGCGTGCGCACCCGGTCGGGCTTCATTCGGCGCTGCAGGTGGTCGGCATCTCCCAACTTCTCTTCGGCACCGATGCGCCGTTGCGGCGGAGCATCGACCAGGTGGAGGGGCTGCGAGCCTGCGGGCTGAGCGAAGCGCAGCTGCGCCAGATCGACTACGAGAACGCCCAGCGGCTGCTAAACTCGGCCGCGTCCGCCTTAGGAGGAGGTCTGCATGCCCACCAATAAACGCGTAGCCATCCTGGTGCACGATGGCTATCAGGATCTGCAGTTCTGGTATCCGCTCCTGCGCCTGCGCGAAGAAGGCGTGCCGGTCACGGTCGTGAGCGTGGAGCCGGAGAAGACTTACCTCAGCCAGCTCGAGTACCCGGTGATTCCCGACCAGGGCATCGCGCAGGTGGCGGCGAAGGATTTCAGCGCGGTATTCGTCCCCGGCGGCGCATCCGGGAAGTTCATCGCCGAGGAACCGCGCATGCAGCGCTTCATCAAGGACGCTGCCGCGGGCGGCGCTTTGCTAGCAGCGATTGCCGAGGGAGCGACGGCGCTCAGCGCGGCGGGAGTGAAGGGTTTAGTGACAGCAAAAGCGACGAATGACCTGCCAGCATTCTGCCGCGCCTTCTTCGAGGCACTGAAGAAATAGTGGCGGTCATCCGCACGGTGCTCGGCGACATCGCGCCGCAGGACGCGGGCGTGACGCTGACACACGAGCACATCCGCTATGCCTACCAGGGCTGCGAGTTCGACCACAACAACGTCTGGGACCTCGACCAGGTCGCCGACGACGTCGGCCGGCGCATCCACGGCATGGTGAAGGAGTACGGCGTGAAGACGATGGTCGATCTCACGCCGCCGGACATCGGCCGCCACCCGGAGCTGCTCGCCGAGGTGAGCCGCAAGAGCGGCGCGCACATCATCGCCACCACCGGCTTCTACGCCGAGCGCATGGGGATCGGCTTCTATTGGCGACGCAAATCCGTCGAGTACATCGCCGACATGCTGGTGCGCGACCTCACCCAGGGCATGGTGCACGACAACAAGCTCACGCCGTACAAGGCCGGCGTGATCAAGGTCGCGACCGGCGGCATGGGCGAGACGCCGGCCGAGGCGAACGGCAAGCGCATCACGCCGCTCGAGGAGCGCATGCTGAATGCGGCCGGCAAGGCGCAGAAGAAAACCGGCGCGCCGATCGGCACGCACACGCAGCCGATGGACTACGGCCCGACCAATCCGGCGCTCGAGATGCTCGACGCGCTCGAGGAGGCGGGCGCCGACCCGGCCAAGGTGATGCTCGGCCACGTCTTCATCAAGCCGCGCTTCGAGCAGCTCACCGAGATCTGCAAGCGCGGCGCGATCCTGCAGGTCGACCACATCGGCATCCCGTGGATGCACGACAGCGCCGAGCAACTGGATGAGGAGCTCGCCGTCCACATTTGCAAGCTGGCGGACAAAGGCTATCTCGGCCAGCTCCTGTTCTCGTACGACAGCTTCTTCAGCCACGGCCGCGGCCCGATCAGCGAGGAAGAGCCCGACCAGGACAACACGCGCGTGCCGCTCGGCCATCTGTTCGACAATTTCGCGCCCCGGCTGGCCAAGAAGGGTTTTGGCAAAGCGGAGCTGCACAAGGTGCTGGTGGAAAACCCCCGTCGCATTCTCGCGTTCTAGGAGCAGTCATGAAGATCAACGAAGCCCAGGTCGCCGTCCTCGCCGAGAACCAGTACCAGGAGCTCGAGCTCTGGTACCCGCTGCTGCGCCTGCGCGAAGCCGGCGCCAACGTGCTCACCGTCGCGCCCTCGGCAGAGCAGCTCTACGGCAGCAAGCTCGGCTATCCGGTGAAGGCCGACCTCGCGATCTCGGAGGTCGAGGCCGGGCAGCTCGACGCGCTCATCATTCCCGGGGGCTTCGCGCCGGAGAATTTCCGCCGCACGCCGCAGATCGTGAACCTGGTGCGCAAGGTGCACGAGCAGGGCAGCCTGGTCGCCGCGATCTGCCACGCCGGCTGGCTGCTGGCCTCCGCGGGCATCGCCAAGGGCCGGCGCGTCACCTGCGTGGCGATCATCAAGGACGACGTGATCAATTCCGGCGGCAACTATGTGGATGAGCCGCTGGTGCGCGACGGCAACCTGATCACCTCGCGCCTGCCGGGCGACCTGCCGGATTTCGGCCGCGCGATCGTCCAGTACCTGGAAGAGATGCCTTCCAAGCGCAGCCCCGGCGCCAAGCCGCTCGCGCGCGTGGCTGGACGCGCCGCTACGACCGCCGACTATGTGCGCCCGGCAAGAGTGGTGCAGACCTCGGCCGGCAAGGCGTCGGCGAACTACCGCATGCACGCGGTGGAGGCCAAATGAGGTTCATTTGGGCGCTCCTCCTCATAGGGGCAGCGCATGCCCAGCAATATCCGACGCAGCCGATCAGGATGATCGTGCCGTTCCCGGTGGGCGGCGGCGCCGACATCGCGGCGCGCGTCGTGGCGCTGCACATCGGCACCGAGCTTGGGCAGCCGGTGGTGGTCGAGAACTACGGCGGCGCTGGCGGCACCATCGGCACCTCGCGCGCGGCGCAGGCGGCGCCCGACGGC
>DASWER010000425.1:0-29537 GCA_036394655.1 Burkholderiales bacterium | reverse complement strand
GTCGAGATGCGCAGCGCCAGTGACGCCGCGCAGCGAGACGTAATACAGGTAGCCGCTGCCGCAGCGCGCGACCTCGTGGATGCGCTTGTCGGTCGAGGTCGGCGCGAGCAGGAAGATCGGGTCGATGTCGTGCTCCTTTGCCGCGGCGGCAAACTCGGCGCACTCCTCGGGGGGATAGTCGACGACGATGACCCCGTCGATGCCCGCGGCCTTTGCCTCCCGCAAGAACCGTGCGATGCCCATCGCTTCGATCGGGTTGGCGTAGCCCATGAGCACGATGGGAGTCAGGCTGTCGGCCTGGCGGAAGTCCGCGACCAACTTCAGGACATCGCGCAGGCCCACGCCATGCTTCAGCGCGCGCTCGCCGGAGCGCTGGATCACCGGGCCGTCGGCCATCGGATCGGAGAACGGCACGCCGAGCTCGAGGATATCGGAGCCCGCTTCCACCAGGCCGCGCATCAGCGGCACGGTGAGCGAAGGATGCGGGTCGCCGGCGGTGATGTACGGAATGAGCGCCTTGCGCCTCGCCTTGGCGAGCGCCGCGAAGCGACCCTGGATGCGCGACATCAAAGCTTCTTGCCCGCGCGCTCGGCGACGGTGTGCAAGTCCTTGTCGCCGCGGCCCGAGAGGTTGACGAGCAGGATCGCGGTCTGCGGCATCTGCGGCGCCAACTTCATCGCCTGCGCCACCGCGTGCGCCGACTCGAGCGCCGGGATGATGCCCTCGCTGCGGCAAAGCGCGTGAAACGCGGACAGCGCCTCCTCGTCGGTCACCGCAACGTATTCGGCGCGCCCGCTGTCCTTGAGCCACGCGTGCTCCGGGCCGACGCCGGGATAGTCGAGACCCGCCGAGACGGAATGCGTCTCGGTGATCTGCCCGTTCGCGTCCTGCAGAAGATACGTGCGGTTGCCGTGCAGCACGCCGGGCCGCCCGGCGCAGAGCGACGCGGCATGCCGGCCGGTGTCGAGGCCATCACCGGCCGCTTCGACGCCGATGAGCCGGACTGCCGCGTGCGGAATGTAGGGATAGAAAATGCCCATGGCGTTGGAGCCGCCGCCGACACAGGCGATCACGGCGTCGGGCTGGCGTGCGTTCATTTCCTGCATCTGGGCGATGCTCTCCTCGCCGATCACGGACTGGAAGTCGCGCACCATCATCGGATAGGGATGCGGCCCGGCGACGGTGCCGATGATATAGAAGGTGTTCTCGACGTTCGTTACCCAGTCGCGCATCGCTTCGTTGAGCGCGTCCTTCAGCGTCTTCGAGCCCGACTCGACCGGGACCACCTTCGCGCCCAGCACGCCCATGCGGTGCACGTTGGCCGCCTGGCGCCGCACGTCCTCCACGCCCATGTAGACGACGCATTCCATGGCGTAGCGCGCGGCGACGGTCGCGGTCGCCACGCCGTGCATGCCGGCACCGGTCTCGGCGATCACTCTAGGTTTCTTCATGCGCCGCGCGAGCAGCGCCTGCCCGATGGTGTTGTTGATCTTGTGTGCGCCGGTGTGGTTCAGGTCCTCGCGCTTGATGTAGATCTGCGCGCCGCCGCACTGCTCGGACAGCCGCCGGGCGTGGTAGATCGGGCTCGGGCGGCCGACGTAGTGCTTGAGCTCGTAGCGGAATTCGGCCTCGAACTGCGGATCGCGGCGCGCCGCGGCGTATGCCTCGCGCAGCTCGTCGAGCGCCTGCGAAAGCGTCTCGGCGACGAACACGCCGCCGTACGGGCCGAAGTGGCCGCGCGCGTCGGGCAGGTCATACATCCGCATGGCGGACCTCGGCGATGAAAGCGGCCATTTTAGCGGCGTCCTTGATGCCCTTCGTCGATTCGACGCCGCTCGAGACGTCGACGCCCCAAGGGTGTACGGCACGGATTGCACCGGCCACATTGCCCTGGTGCAGACCGCCGGAAAGGATCAGCGGCCGGCTGCGCTCAGAGGGAGCGAGCGCCCAGTCGAAGCTCTCCCCGACGCCGCCGTACTCCGGCACGAAGCTGTCGAGCAGCCATGCCGCCGCGCGCGAAAAAGGGCGCAGGTAGGCCAGCGCGTCGACTCCGGGCCTTACACGGCACGCCTTGACGAACGGCAGGCCGAACTGCGCGCAGAACTCGGGCGTTTCGTCGCCGTGGAACTGCAGCATCGCCGGGTGCACGCGGCCGATCACCTGCGCCACTTGCGCGGCATCGGCGTTCACGAAAAGCGCCACCGTCTGTACGAAAGGCGGGAGGGCGTCGCGGATCTCGGCGGCCCGCTCGGTGGACAGGTAGCGTGGGCTCGGCGGATAGAACACCAAGCCGATGGCATCGGCGCCGGCCTCGGCCGCAGCGCGCGCGTCTCCGGTGCGCGTGATGCCGCAGATCTTTACGCGCGTCCTCACTGCGGCAGGCCCCATTTGGCTTCGTAGTCGATGCGCTCGAGGTACAAACCCTCCGGTGCAAAGGTCGGCGCCGCTTTGGTGCGATCGCGCGATGCCAAGAGCTCGGCGATCCAGCCCGGCGCCTGTTTACCGTTGCCCACATAGATCAGGCTGCCCACGATGTTGCGCACCATGTGCTGCAGGAAGGCGTTGGCGCGGATCACGAAATCGATGCGCTGGGCGTGTTGCTCGATGACGAGGGCATGCACGGTACGAACCGGAGTCTTGGCCTGACATTCTGCCGCGCGAAAGGCGGAAAAATCATGCTCGCCGATCAGGGCACGCGCGGCTTCGCGCATCGCATCGAGATCGAGCGGCGCGTGATACCAGCCGGCATGGCGCGCGGCGAGCGCCGGACGCACCGCACGATTGATGAGGCGGTAGCGATAGGTGCGCGCAAGCGCGCTGTAGCGAGCGTGGAAGTCGGCGTCGACCGGACGTGCCCAGAGCACGGCGACCGATTCCGGCAGGAAAGTGTTGACGCCGCGGACCCAGGCCGTGTCGGGGCGCGCAGCGCTGGTGTCGAAATGCGCCACCTGCTCGCGCGCGTGGACGCCGCGGTCGGTGCGGCCAGCGGCAGTGACGCTGAGGGATTCGCCTGCGATCGCGGCAAGCGCAACTTCGAGCACGTCCTGCACCGCGCCGCCGCCCGGCTGGGTCTGCCAGCCGAGAAAGCGGCTGCCGTCGTACTCGAGTCCTAGGGCAATGCGGGAAATTACAGCGGCTAACCGAGCTTGGCGAGGAGCTGCTCGGCGCTGCCGCGCTGTGCGGCGTCGCCGTCCTTCACCACTTCCTTGAGCAGTTCGCGCGCGCCGTCCTTGTCGCCCATCTCCTCGTAGGCCTTCGCGAGGTCGAGCTTGGTCGCGACTTCCTGCCACTTCGGATCGGAGCTCGGCTTGGTCGCGAGCACCGTGGCGTCCGGCGAAGAGTTGCCCAGGTCGAGGCTGATCTCCGACAGATCCATCTTCGCCGACGGCTCGGCCGGCTGCTTGTCGCCGTCGAGGTTGAGATCGAAATCGAGGCCGCCGCTCGCCTCGGGTGGCGGCGCGGCAGGCCTAGCCGGCTCTGGCTTCTTCTCCTCGGTGCCGAGATCGAGATTGAAGTCCATCGCGCCCAGGCTCTTGTCGTCGCCGCTGGCGATGATGGTCTCATCGTGCGAAGCGGGGCTCGCCGCCGCGGCCTTATTCAGCGACTGGGTCGACCCAAGGTCGATATCGACGCCCGAGGCGGTGCTGTCCTTGCCTGGTTCGTCGAGCGAGATATCGGGGGCCGAAGCCTGCGCCTGGCTTGCCCCGCCAAGGTCAAAGTCGAGCGTCGGCGCCGCCGCTGCGGCGGCCGGAGCGGCGGCGGCGGCCGCTTCGCCACCGCCCGCACCCGCATAGAGACCATTCTGCGGGTCGATCGAGCGGCCGAGCGCCGCGGCCTTCTCCCACTCCGGTCCGGCGCCGTTGGTGATGCCCTTCAGCTTGAGCGCGGTCTGCTCGAAGGCCTTGGCGTCCTTGCGATGCGCGTAAATCTCGAGGAGTTTCGCGTGCACCGCGGTGCGATTGGCGTCCTTTGCCAGCGCTTCCCTGAGGATTTCCTCGGCCTGCGCGTCGCGCCCATAGGCCATGTACACGTCGGCTTCGGCGATCGGGTCGACTTCCTCGGCTTCCATCCCGGCCGGCGCCTGGCTTGCGGCGCCCTGGACCGAGACCGTGGTCGTCGTCGTGTTGCCCGGCGGCACCGTCGGCTCGCCGAGAGAGGCGCCGGCAGCACCACCCGCGCTCGCCGCGCCTAAAACGCTATCCTGGAACTTAGCTTGGGCCTTTTTTTTTCGGCGCCAGGTCCACCACCCGTAGATGACGAGCAGCAGAAACAATCCGCCGAGCAGGCCAAGGTACATCGGATTGTCGAGGAACTCGTCGACGAGGCTCGGCTCAGGCGGCGGCGCGGCCTTCTTCGCTGCAGGCTTCGGCGCCTCGGCGGCGGGCTTCGGCGCCTCTGCTGCCGGCTTAGGTGCTTCGGCCGCGGGCTTCGGCGCTTCCGCTGCCGGCTTCGGCGCTTCCGCTGCCGGCTTCGGTGCTTCGGCGGCGGGCTTGGGTGCTTCGGCCGCGGGCTTCGCCGGCTCGGGCTTCGCCGGTGCGGGGGTTGGAGCGGGCGTTGGAGCTGGCTTCGGTGCTTCAGCGGCCGGCTTCGCAGCCTCTGGTTTTGCCGGCGCCTGCGCAACCGGTGGAACCGCGGCCGGTTTCGCGGCGCCTTTTTTCTCCATCTCCGCAAGCTGCTGGTTCTTGAGCGCGAGCAGCTTCTGCAGGTCGGAAACGTTCCTTTCCAGCTCCTGTTGCCGCGATTGCGCCTCGTTCAGCGCCCGCTCGCGCGACGTCGCATCGTCCTCGCGCGCCGCTCGCGAGCCGGGGGCCGCGGGCTTCGCCGGATCGGCCTTCGAGAGCCGCACCTGATCAGCAGGCGCCGCGGGCTTCGCAGGCTCGGGCTTGGGCTCGATACGGCCAGCGACTTCTCGCTGGCCGCCCGCCGTGTCGGCGCCGGCCGGCACCGCAGCGAGGCGGCTGCGGTACTCGTTGAATTGCTCGTGGTGCTCCTTGACGAGGCGATTGGCTTCGTCGCGATCAAGGGTGCCGAGGCTGTCGGCGTCCGGGATGTTGAGGATCTTGCCGGTGCGCACGAGGTTCACGTTGCCGCGGATGAACGCGTCTTCGTTGGCGCGGAAGATCGCGATCAGCATCTGGTTCAGCGTGACGCCGGGACGCAGGTTCTGGCGCGCGATCGCACCGAGCGTATCGCCGCGCTTCACCTCGTAGGTAGTAGTTGCGGCTGCAGGCTTGGCGGGCGCTTCGGCCTGTGCCGCGGGCGCCGGAATCGGCGCGGGAGTGGCTTCCGGAGCGGGCGACGGCGGCGGGACGGCGGCGGCCGGCTTCTCTTCGATCGCCGGTGCGGGCTTCTCGGCCATCGGCGGCAGCGGCGTGGCGGCAATCGCCTGCTGGCGGCTGCGATAGTCCGGCGGATCGAGCAGGAACGTGTACTCGCGCACCAGCTTGCCGCTTGGCCATTGCAGCTCGATCAAGAGATCGAGGAACGGCTCGTTGACGGGCTGCGTGGTGGTCAGCCGCAGGAACGGACGCTTGTCGCGGCGCTCGAGGCTGATGCGCAGGTTGTTGAGCACCGCATTGATTTCGATGCCGGCTTGCTCGAAGGCATCGGGCGAGGCGAGCCGCGCGGAAAGACCTTCTTCTTCTCCCGGCTGCAGGGAAACGATTTCGATCTCGGCGAGCAGCGGCTGGCCGAGCGGCGACAGCACGCTGAGCCGGCCAAGGCCCGCCGCATGCACCGCGGTGGCGAGCGCGAGCCAAGCCGCTGCCGCAAGCAGGATGCTGATCGATCTGCGCGCCACGATTTCCGAGTCCCCCGAATTGTTCTTTAGCCGGACCAACTAACTTAACATCATGGCCTTACGGCTGCAAATTGAGAGATTTTCTGGGTTTTTTAGTGCTTCACGCCCGCATCCAGAAGGATACGCAACATCCGGCGGAGCGGTTCGGCGGCGCCCCAGAGCAGCTGGTCGCCCACCGTAAACGCAGTCAGATAGTCCTCGCCCATCGGCAGCTTGCGCAGTCGCCCCACCGGCACGGCGAGCTTTCCGCTCACTGCCGCGGGAGTCAGCTCGGCGAGCGATTCCTCGCGGCGGTTGGGCACCACTTTCACCCAGTCGTGCGCCTCGGCGAGCATGCCCTCGATTTCATCGAGCGGCAGCGGCCGGCGCAGCTTGATGGTCAGCGCCTGGCTGTGGCAGCGCATGGCACCGATGCGCACGCAGACGCCGTCGATCGGGATCTGGTGTCCGTTGCGGTCGAGGATCTTGTTGGCCTCGGCCTGGGCCTTCCACTCTTCGCGGCTCTGGCCGTTGCCCATATCTTTGTCGATCCACGGCAGCAGGCTTGCGGCAAGCGGGTGGCCGAACTGCTTTTTCGGTAGCGCGCTGGAGCGCAGCGAATCGGTGACCGCGCGGTCGATGTCCAGCACCGCGCTCGCCGGATCATCGAGCAGCGCTTGCGCGCTGCTGCCGACGTGCGCCATCTGCTCGACCAGCTCGCGCACGTTCGCGGCGCCCGCGCCCGAGGCCGCCTGGTAAGTCATGCTCGTCAGCCACTCGATCTCGTCGCGCTGGAACAGACCGGCCATGCCCATCAGCATCAGGCTCACGGTGCAATTACCGCCGATGAAGTTGCGCGTGCCATCGGCGATCGCCTGCTTGATCAGCGGCATGTTGACCGGATCGAGAATGATCACCGCGTCGTGGTTCATGCGCAGCGCGCTCGCGGCATCGATCCAGTAGCCGTTCCATCCCGCCGCGCGCAGCCTCGGATGCACCTCGTTGGTGTAATCGCCACCCTGGCAGGAGATGATCACCGGCAGCGCTTTCAGCGCGGCGATATGCATCGCGTCCTGCACCGGCTCGGCGCCTTTGCCGATCGCGGGGCCCTTGCCGCCCGCCTGCGAGGTCGAAAAAAACTGCGGCTCGATGTGGTCGAAGTCGCGCTCCTCGCGCATGCGCTGCACGAGCACCGACCCCACCATCCCGCGCCAGCCGACAATTCCGACTCTCAGCATGCCCATAGTTTATAGAGCAGCGAGCAGCGCGTCGCCCATTTCGTCGGTGCCGACCTTGCGGGTTCCCGACGTGTGAATGTCCGCGGTGCGCAGCCCGTCGCGCAGCACCCTGGTCACCGCGGCCTCGATGCGTCCAGCGGCCTGCGGCTCGCGCAGCGAGTAGCGCAGCATCATTGCGGCCGAAAGAATGGTCGCCAGTGGATTCGCCACGCCACGGCCGGCGAGGTCGGGCGCCGAGCCGTGGATCGGCTCGTAAAGACCCTTGCCGTCGGCGTCGAGCGAGGCGGAGGGCAGCATGCCGATCGAGCCGGTGAGCATCGAGGCTTCGTCGGACAGGATGTCGCCGAACAGATTGCCGGTAACGATCACATCGAACTGCTTCGGGTTGCGCACCAGCTGCATCGCGCAGTTGTCGACGTACATGTGCGAAAGCTCGATGTCAGGCGCCTTCGCTGCCTCTTGGACGACGACCTCGCGCCAGAGCTGCGACGTTTCGAGCACGTTCGCCTTGTCGACCGAGCAGACTCTCTTGCGCCGTTTGCGCGCGGCTTCGAACGCCACGCGCGCGATGCGCCGAACCTCGCCTTCTCGGTAGCGCATGGTGTCGAAGCCTTCGCGCTCGCCGTTGATTTCGCGGATGCCCTTGGGCTCGCCGAAGTAGATGTCGCCGGTCAGCTCGCGCACGATCAGGATGTCGAGGCCGGCGACCACCTCGGGCTTTAGCGCGGACGCCGACGCGAGCTCGGGATGGACCTGCGCTGGCCGCAAGTTCGCAAACAAGCCGAGCGCCTTGCGCAGGCCGAGCAGCGCCTGCTCCGGCCGCTTGGCCCGCGGCAGGTCGTCGTAGCGCGGACTGCCCACGGCACCGAAGAGAATCGCATCGGCCTGCCTGGCGAGGGCGAGCGTCGCGGCGGGTAGCGGGTCGCCGACCGCGTCATACGCGGCGCCGCCGACGGGCGCTTCCTGCAGCTCGAGCGGCAGCCCGAGCTTGCTCAGCACCTTCAGCGCCTGGGCAATGATCTCCGGCCCGATGCCATCACCGGGCAGAACGGCGACTTTCATCCTAGAAATACCAGGGGTGCTGTGCTTTGCGCCGCGCCTCGAACTCGCTGATCTTCTGCGCGTGGCGCAGCGTGAGGCCGATCTCGTCGAGCCCGTTCAGCAGGCAGTACTTGCGGAACGGATCGATCTCGAAGCGCATCACCAGCGACTGGTCGGCGGTCGCGACGGTCTGCTGCTCAAGATCGACCACCAGCCGGAAGCCAGGAAAGGCGTTGCACTCATGGAACAGGCGATCGACCTCGGCCTCGCTCAGGACCACCGGCAGAAAACCGTTCTTGAACGAGTTGGTGAAGAAGATATCGGCGAACGAAGGCGCAATGACGCAGCGAAAGCCGTACTCCATCAGCGCCCACGGCGCATGCTCGCGCGAGGAGCCGCAGCCGAAGTTCTTGCGCCCGAGCAGGATCGTCGCACCCTTGAAGCGCGGCTGGTTCAGCACGAACTGCGGGTCCTTGCGCCATTCGGCGAACAGGCCCTGGGCGAAGCCCGTGCGCTTGATCGAGGCAAGGTATTGCTTCGGGATGATCTGGTCCGTGTCCACGTTCGCTCTGTCGAGCGGCACGACGAGGCCGTTCAGCACGGTGAATTTGTCCATCGCGCTAGCTCCAGCGCCGGATGTCGACGAAGTGGCCGGCAATCGCTGCCGCGGCAGCCATCACCGGGCTCACCAGGTGCGTGCGGCCGCCCGGGCCCTGGCGGCCCTCGAAATTGCGGTTGGAGGTCGAGGCGCAGCGCTCGCCGGCCTCCAGCCGGTCGGGATTCATGCCAAGACACATCGAGCAGCCGGGCTCGCGCCATTGGAAGCCGGCGTCGCGGAACACGCGATCGAGGCCTTCGCGCTCGGCCTGTTCCTTCACCAGGCCCGAGCCGGGAACCACCATCGCGAGCTTCACGCTGGAGGCGACGCGCTTGCCCTTGACGACCGAAGCCGCGGCGCGCAGATCCTCGATGCGCGAATTGGTGCACGAGCCGATGAACACCTTGTCGATGCGGATGTCGGTGATCGGCGTGCGCGGCTTGAGTCCCATGTACTGCAGCGCGCGCTCCATGCCCTCGCGGCGCGAGCTGTCCTTTTCCTTCTCCGGGTCGGGCACGCTGTCATCCACCGGCACCACCATCTCGGGCGACGTCCCCCAGGTCACGTGCGGCTTGATCTCGCGCGCATCGAGCGTCAGTTCGCGATCGAATTTCGCACCCGGATCGCTCGTCAGCGTGCGCCAGTAAGTGACCGCGTGTTCCCATTGCGCGCCCTTGGGTGCGAACTTGCGGCCCTTGAGGTACTCGAGCGTCACCTCATCGACGCCAACCATGCCGGCGCGGGCACCCGCCTCGATGGCCATGTTGCAGACCGTCATGCGGCCTTCCATCGAGAGCGAGCGGATGGTGCTGCCGGCGAACTCGATGGCGGAGCCGGTACCGCCGGCCGTGCCGATGCGGCCGATGATCGCCAGCACGATGTCCTTCGCCGTGACGCCGCGCGCCAGCGCGCCCTCGACGTTGACGCGCAGGTTCTTCATCTTCTTCGTCACCAGGCACTGCGTGGCGAGCACATGCTCGACCTCGGAAGTGCCGATGCCGTGCGCGAGGCAGCCAAACGCGCCATGGGTGCTGGTATGCGAATCGCCGCAGACCACCGTCATCCCCGGAAGGGTCGCGCCCTGCTCCGGGCCGATGACATGGACGATGCCCTGGCGCTTGTCGAGATACGGGAAGTAGACCTTGGCGCCGAATTCCTTGATGTTGGCGTCGAGGGTCTCGATCTGCAGGCGCGCGAACGGATCGCGCACGCCCGCAAGGCCTTCGTCCCAGTTGGTGGTCGGCGTGTTGTGATCGGCGGTCGCGACCACCGATTCGGTGCGCCAAGGCTTGCGGTGCGCTTCGCGCAGTCCCTCATAGGCCTGCGCGCTCGTCACTTCATGGACAAGGTGACGATCGATGTAAAGCAGCGTCGTGCCGTCGTCCTCGGTGTGGACGACGTGGCTGTCCCAGAGCTTGTCGTAAAGGGTCTGCGGCATTCTAGGTTTCCGCAGTGCGGAAACCTAGGATTATGCCATCTGACAACTACTTGCCGGCGCTCGCGGTACCGCCCTTGGCGGCCTGGTAAAGCGGCAACACCTTCTCCGCGTCCTGCGTCACGTCCGCAATGCGGCTGGCATTCGAGGGATGCGTCGAAAGGAATTGCGGGGATTGGCTGCCGCCAGCCAGCTTATCCATCTTCTGCCACAGCGATACCGCCGCGCGCGGGTCATAGCCGGCACGTGCAGCGAGCTCGACGCCGATGCGGTCGGCTTCGGTTTCCTGCGTGCGCGAGTGCGGCAGGCTGATCGTGACGTCGGCGATGGTCTGCGCCAGGTTGACGTTGACCCCGGTAAGGGCGCCGAGCACCTGGACGCCGAGCTGCTGCACCATCTGCTCGGAGGCGCGCTCGCGGCCGTGCTCGCGCAGCGCGTGGCCGATCTCATGGCCCATCACTGCAGCGAGCTCGTCGTCGGTCGGCTTCAGCTGGTCGATGAGGCCCGTGTAGACCGCGATCTTGCCTCCCGGCATGCACCAGGCGTTGACTTCCTTGGAGGAAAGAACGTGCATCTCCCACTTCCAGCTGGGCGCGTCTGGCCGTAGTGCGCCGGTGGCCGGAATCAGCCGGCTCGCGATTCTTTTGACGCGCTCCACCGCAGCAGTATCGCGATCCAGCGCGTTCTGCTTCTGCGCCTGCGCCAGCACGTCGTGATAGGCCTTGTCGGCACTCTGGTTGACGGCGTCCGACGAGACCATCATGCGCTGATGTCGGTCGACCCCGACGGCGCTCGACTTGGTGGTGTCGACGGTCTCGCAGCCGGCGGCGAACGCCGCGGTGACGAGAAGGAAAATCACTACTTTGCGGTTCATGACGGCCTCAAACGTTTATCCAAGCCCACAAGTGGACAACTTACAGCCCTACACGTTTCAGGGGATAGGCAAAAAGGAGGCCTGCCAAGGCCGCGCCCGCCGAAAGGCTGAACGCGACCCCCGGGCCGGCCACCTGCCAGGCCCAGCCCGCGAGCAGGACTCCCACAGCGCCGCCGGCACCATAGCCCAGGCTTGAAAACAGCGTCTGGCCGCGCGCCTGCGCATGTGCCGGAAAGACGCGGTGCACCGCAGCGACGGCGGCAGCGTGGAAGGCACCGAAGGTCGCGGCGTGCAGCAGCTGCGCTGCGAGCAGGAGGGCAAGCCAATCGGCCGCCCAGCCAATGGCGAGGAAACGCACCACACCGCAAGCCGCGCTCGCGATCAGCAGCGTCGAAAGCGCGCACCGCCTGAAAAGCGCGGGCAGGAAAAAGAACACCGCGATCTCGGCGATTACGCCGAGCGACCAGAGAAAGCCGATGAGCGAGCCGCTATAGCCGATGCGCTGCAGATGCAGCGTGAAGAAGGCATACAACGCGCCGTGCGCAACCGCCATGAAGAACGCCGAGGCGAGCAGCGTTGCGGCGTTCGCGGGCAGGCGCAGCGAAGGCGCGGCGATATGAGCAGCCGAAGGCGGTAGCAGCAGGGCCACGCCGAGTCCCGCGATCGAGAACGTGACGAGCGCCGCCGGCAGCGTGTCGATCGGATGAAAGTCGAGCCACGCGCCGCCGGCGAAGACCGCGAGGATGAAGCCGAGCGAGCCCCACAGCCGAATCGGTCCATAGCGTCCCGCCTGGCCGGCGAGCGCGCCGAGCGTGATCGCCTCGACCAGCGGCAGCGCCGCAGCGGAAAGGAGGCTCGCGATCGCCACCAGCCAGGCCATCGCGGCGAAGCTGGCGACCAGCGGCAGCAGCGCAAAGCAGGCCGCATTCGCCGCGCACGAGAAAGCGACGATCGCGCGCTGCATCCCCGTGCGGTCGGCGATCCATCCCCATGCCGCCGGCGCGACGACGCGTGCAAGCTGCGGCAAGGCTAGCAGCCACGCGAGTTGCGCCGCGTCCAGCCCACGTGCCGCGAGATAGGGCGGGAAGTAGGCCACCAGCAGCCCGGCGTAGACAAAAAAGCTGAAGTAGAACGCGCCTAATCGAAATGACAGGGGCATTGCCCTAAATTAGCATCCGCCCCTGCTTGTCACCCTTAATGCCGCGCGCTGCGCTCTATCTCGTCTTCGCCGCGTCCGGGTTCGCCGGACTCATCTACGAGTCGATCTGGACGCAGTACCTGAAGCTCTTTCTCGGCCACGCGGCGTACGCGCAGTCGCTGGTGCTCGCCGTATTCATGGGCGGCATGGCCGCGGGCGCGGCCGGATGCGCGCGGCTCTCTGCGCGCGTGCGCAATCCGCTGATGGTGTATGCGATCGTCGAAGCCCTGCTCGGCGTGGCCGCGCTCATCTTTCACGGCCTCTTCGTGGCGCTGACCGACTGGTCCTACGACGCGCTCCTGCCCTCGCTCGGCAACGAGTGGCTCGCGCTCGGCGCGAAGCTCGGCGTGTCGTGCCTGCTGATCCTGCCGCAGTCGGTGCTGCTGGGAAGCACGTTTCCACTGATGAGCGCGGGTCTGGTGCGCGCCGAGCCGCGCGCCGCCGGCGAATCGCTGGCGATGCTCTACTTCACCAACAGCCTGGGCGGCGCGGCCGGCGTATTGGCGAGCGGCTTCCTCCTCATCGGCACGCTCGGACTGCCCGGCACCCTGCAACTCGCCGGTGCCATGAACCTCGCCATTGCGCTGATCGCGGCGCTCGCGGCACGCCCGATGCGCGCGCCGTCGCTCACCCCTTCGGCCGGACGCCCATCGGGCGTGGAGCTGCTGCTCATCGTCGCCTTCTTCACCGGGCTGGCGTCGTTCATCTACGAGATCAGCTGGATCCGCATGCTGACGCTGGTGCTCGGCGCATCGACGCATTCGTTCGAGCTGATGCTCGCCACGTTCATCTTCGGCCTCGCTTGCGGCGGTCTTGCCGTGCGCCGGCGCATCGATACCGCGCTCGAGCCGACGCGGCTGCTCGCGCTGGTGCAGATCCTGATGGGCCTGTTCGCGCTCGCCACGCTGCCGCTCTACGACGCGACCTTCGCGCTGATGGAAGCATTGATGCAAGGGCTCGCGCGAAGCGAGGCGGGCTACCGCCTGTTCAATGCCTCCGGCGCGTTGGTGGCGGCCTGCATCATGCTGCCGGCGACGTTCTGCGCCGGCATGACCCTCCCGCTCATCACCGCTGCGCTCCTGCGCCGCGGTCGCGGCGAGGCGGCGATCGGCCAGGTGTACGCCGCGAACACCCTTGGCGCGATCGCAGGCGTAGTGCTGGCCGTGCACATCGGGCTGCCCGTGCTTGGCCTGAAGGGAAGCCTGATCGTGGGCGGCCTCATCGATGTCGCGCTCGGCTTCGCCCTGCTGCGCTCCCTTGGCGCGAAGTTCGTCCATGCCGCGCTCGCGTGCGGGGCGCTTTTCATCACCGTGGCGCTCGCCGTGGAGCTCGACGCGAACAAGATGACGGCGGGCGTCTACCGCTACGGCGACCTCTCGGCATCGCGCGACGCGACCGTGCTCTTCAAGAAAGACGGCAAGACCGCGACGGTGCACCTGGTGAAGTATCCCGAGGCGACCAGCCTGCGCACCAACGGCAAGTCCGACGGCTCGATCAACCTGGAGCGCGACGGCGAGCGCGGCTCCGACGAGATCACCATGGTGCTGACCGGCGCGCTGCCGCTGGCGCTCAAGCCCGAGGCGAAAGCCGCGGCGGTGATCGGCATCGGCACCGGCCTCACCACGCACACGCTGCTGCAGAGCCTCGACATCGAGCGCGTCGAGACCATCGAGATCGAGCCCGCGATGGCGCAGGCCGCGCGCGGCTTCGCGCCGCGCAACAGCGGCGCCTTTGCCGACCCGCGCGGCGCGATAGTGATCGACGATGCCAAAGGCTTCTTCTCCACCCATGCCCGGCGCTACGACATCATCGTCTCCGAGCCGTCCAATCCCTGGGTGAGCGGTGTCGCGAGCCTCTTCACCACCGAGTTCTATCGGCGCGTTCGCCCGCATCTCAACGCTGGCGGGCTGCTGGTGCAATGGATCCAGCTCTACGAAATCGACGCGTCGCTGGTGGCGACGGTGCTGCGCGCCCTCGGCGAGGTGTTCCCGCATTACGCGGTCTATGCGCCGAGCGATCACGACCTGCTGATCGTGGCGAGCGAGGCGCCGCTTCCCGCCCTCGCGCAGGCGCGCGTCTTCGAGCAGCCGGGACTCGCCAAGGAGCTGTGGACCGTCCACGTGCTCGCAGCGGGCGACTTCGACGTGCGCTACGTCGGCAGCCGCGCGACACTCGATCCGCTTTTCGCGAGCTACGCCATGCCGCCGAACTCGGATTACTACCCGGTGCTCGATCTCAATGCCGCGCGCCAGCGCTTCATGGACAAGAGCGCGGCCGACCTGGTCGCGCTCGGTACGCTGGGCATTCCGGTGCTCGAGTTGCTCGAGCCGTCACGTCCGCGGCGCGCGCCCAATCCGCTGTTCGAGGGCTCGGCGGCGTTTGCGCGCCTCGAGCACACGCGCCTCGCCTGGTATGCGCGCAACTTTCTCGTCAGCGAGCTGCCGCCGGCCAGCGAAGGGGTGACGCGCCTGCTGCAGAAGGATCTGGAGCTTTTCAAGCTGCGCCTGCTCGAATGCCGTGCGCCGCGCGACTTCGACGTCTGGCTGCACAGCGCGCTACATGTCGCGCAGGCCGTGAACCCCTACCTCGCGTGGGAAGACCTGGCGCCGCTCTGGTCGCGCGTCGACGCCGCGCGCTGCGTGCCGGCGCTGCATCCGTTCCAGGCGCGCTGGCTCGCGCTGTTTCGCGCCGTCGCGCAGCGCAATGCAGCGCGGATGAGCGAGCACGCAGCCGCGCTGCTTGCCATGCAGGAGACCGGGCTGGAAGCGCGCGAATACCTCCTGATGGCCGCGATGACGGGATATGTCGCGACCGGCAATCGCGAGGCGGCACTGCGCGTATGGCAAGCGCACGGCGAGCGCGCGCGCAAGGTGGCGGCGCCAGCGTTCCGGCTCTTGCGCTGTCATGCCCGCCTCGACGATTGCGCGGGCGAGTTCGCTCAACCGGAACGCTGAGGCGCGACCGCAAAACGCACCGCGCCGAGGACCTCGCGCGCCGATGCTCCTGGGAGATGTCCCTCCAGGAGCAGTTGCGCCAGTCCGTGCATCAGCGACCAGGCCGCCGCCGCTGCAAGCTCGGGACGTGGCAGCGCCTTGAAAGCGTCCAGCACGACGCCATAGGCCTGCCGGGCAGCATCGCCCATGGGCGAGACGCCGCCGAACATCAGCCGGAAGCGCTGCGGATGCTGGAGGGCGAATTGCACATAGGCCACGCCGAGCTCCGGTCCCTGCCGGCCACGCAGGCGCTCCGCGAGAAGCGCAAAACCTTCGGCCGCGAGCGCCGCGAGCAGCGCTTCGCGGTGCGGGAAATGCCGATAAGGCGCGTTGTGCGACACGCCGGCGCGCCGGGCGGCATCGCGCAGGCTGAGCGAGGCAATGCCCTTCTGCTCGAGCGCCTTGCCGGCAGCCTTGAGCAGCGCTGCCGGGAGGTCGCCGTGGTGGTATGTAGACATCGGCCACATAGGTTGGCAGCAGATGTTGCTTCTGTCAACTTAACTAGCGCTTGCGCTTCTTTGCGTAGGGGTTGCGCCCGGTGCGGAACTCGATGGCAAGCGGGGTGCCGACCAGCTCGAAGGCGTCGCGGAAATAGCCCTGCAGGTAGCGCTTGTACGAGTCCGGAACCCGGTCGAGCGCGTTGCCGTGGATGATGATGCGCGGCGGGTTGATGCCGCCCTGGTGCGCATAGCGCAGCTTCGGCCGGATCAGGCCGGTCCTCGGCGGGGCTTGTCGTTCGACCGCCGCGATCATGGCGCGCGTGATTTTGGGCGTCGACAGACGCGCCATCGCGGCGGCATGCGCTACGTCCACGGCGTGCATGAGCGGGCCGAGGCCCTTGCCCTGCTTCGCGGAAATGAAGTGCGTCTCGGCAAAGCCGAGGAAGCCGAGCTTCCAGGGGATCTCGGTCTTCATGCGGGCGCGCGCTTCCTTGTCCGCCGTATCCCACTTGTTGACGGCAAGCACTACCGCGCGGCCGCGCTCGAGGATGTAGCCGGCGACGTGGGCGTCCTGCTCGGTCACGCCGTCGGCGACATCCACCAGCAGCACCGCCACATTGGCGGCCTCGATCGCCTGCAGCGCCTTGACGATGGAGAAGAACTCCGGCGGCGTGCCGGTTTTGCCTCGGCGGCGCACGCCAGCGGTATCGATCAGCGTATAGCGGCGCCCGCCGCGCTCGAACGGCACCTCGATCGGATCGCGCGTCGTACCCGGTTGATCGAAGGCGATGACGCGCTCCTCGCCGACCAGGGCGTTGATCAGCGTCGACTTGCCGACGTTTGGCCGACCGACGATAGCGACGCGCGCATGGCGCTCGTCTGCCTCGTCCGGCGCGTCGTCCTCGGGAAACGGCTCGAGCGCCGCTTCGAGCAGCTCGCGCACGCCTTCGCCATGCGCTGCGGAGATCGCCGCCGGCGCGCCGATGCCAAGCTCGTGGAATTCCGCAATCGCCGTGTCCGCCGCCATGCCCTCGGTCTTGTTGACCGCAAGCCAGACGCGCGGATGGCGGCGCAGACGCTCCGCGATGTCGCGGTCCGCAGGTGTCAGGCCGGCGCGGCCATCGACGACGAAGACCACCGCGTCGGCCTCGGCGATCGCCTGCTCCGCCTGGCGCGCCATCTCGACCGGCAATCCCTGGTGGGCGCGCGGCTCGAAGCCGCCGGTGTCGATGGCGATGAAGCGGCGGCTGCCCGAGCGTCCCTCGCCGTAATGGCGATCGCGCGTCACGCCCGGCAGGTCGTGCACGATCGCGTCACGGCTCTTCGTCAGGCGGTTAAAGAGGGTCGATTTGCCGACGTTCGGGCGCCCGACCAGCGCGAGCACCGGTTTCACAGCGCCAGGGCATGCAATGCGCCGTTTTGCGTCTGCACCAGCAGGGCACCGGGCACAGCTGTGGGCGCGGCGCGCACCGCACCGCCATTGGTCGCGTAGCGCGCGACAAAAGCCCCGGTATCCCGCGCGAGGAAGTGCACGTAGCCCTCGAGATCGCCGACGGCGACGAACTCGCCGAACGGCTGCGGCAGCGAAAGCTGCCGATGCGCGAGCTTGTCCTGCTTCCACACCGAGCGGCCGTTGGTCCGATCGAAAGCCTGCACCGCGCCGCGGTCGTCGCTCACGAAGGCATAGCGCGCATCGAGGCTCACGCCGGTCAGCGAGGAGATGTCGCGCGCCCAGACCTGGCGGCCGGTGGCGGCCTCGTAGCAGCCGACACGTCCCTGATAGGTCGCGGCGCACACTTCGCGGCCCTGCATCGCCGGATCGCCGACGACATCGGTCACGCGCTCGAGCTCGGTGCCGCCCTTCGGCAGCGCGACGGTCGCCTCCCAGCGCACGCCGCCGTTCGACAGCGCGATCGCGGTGAGCTTGCCGCCGGCAAAGCCCGCGAACGCAGTATCGCCCTGGATCGTGACGCCCGCCGGGGCGCGGATGATGAGCGACGAGGGCGCGCGCTGGTAGACCCAGCGGCGCTTGCCGTCCTGCGCGCCGAACGCCGAGAGCCGGTTGTCGATGCTGCGCACGAGCACCAGATCGGCACCGACCGCCGGCGCCGCGATCACCTCGCTCGGCACGCGCGCGCTCCAGCGGCGCCGGCCGTTTTCGGCATCGAGCACGATGATTTCGCCGTCTTCGTTCGCCACGGCGACGCTGCGGGCATCGGCGCCGACGCCCCCGGAAAGGCGATTGCCCGCCGAGACGCTCCAGAGCGTGCGCCCGCTCGCGGCTTCCAAGCGCGTCACGGTGCCGTCGCGCGCCGCGCTGTAGACCGACCCATCGACGAGCGCGGGCGTAAAGACGAAGCGGTCGGCGCCGCCGGTCCTCGCCGACCACAAGGCGCGCACCCGGGCTTCGTGCTCCAGTCGCGGCAGCTCGGCGGGTTTCGGACCGCTCGGGCTGGAACAGGCGGCGCACAGCAAGGCTAGCGCAGCGGCGGCGAGGCGCAGGTTCATCCGCCCAGGGCCTCGAGACGCATGCGCACGCTATCGCGGAACGCGGTATTCCCGGAGCCGGCCTTGTCGAGCGCGATGCGGTAAGCCGCGCGCGCCTGCTCGGCCTGGTTCTTCGCTACCAGCACGTCGCCCTTGGCGGCGGCGTATTGCGCGTCGTACGCGGCGGCATGCTTCTCATCGAGCAGCTTGAGGGCCTCGTCGTACGCCTTCTCGTCGAGCAGCACTGCCGCGTAGCGCAGGCGCGCGAGATCGCGGAAATCTTCCTGGCGGGCATGGTCGATGACCCATTGCAGCTGCGCCTTGGCGCTTTTCGGATCCTTGCGCTCGAAGTAGAACCGTGCCGCGCTGAGCGCCCCCATGGCGGCGTACAGCGTGCGCGGGTAGTTCTCGAGCAGCGCGCCGTTGGCGTCGCGCAGCGCCTTGGCGTCTCCGGCCTGCGCCGCGCGCAGCAGCGTGTCATACAACGCACCGGCCTGCGCCGCCTGGCTGCGCTCGTACCAGCGCCACGCCTGCCAGCCAGCGAAGGTCAGCGCGGCGGCGACGATGGCGGAGACCACCAGGTTGCCGTACTGGTTCCACCACGCCTTGAGTTCCGCGACCTGTTCCTGCTCTTCGAGATCGAGCGCCATCAGTGCGCCTTCGAGTTGGATTCTGCGAGCATGCCTTTTACCCTATTCACCACCTGCGCGAGCGGAACATCCGACTCGACCTGGGTGCTCAAGTCCTTCACCTTGACTGCACCGCGGCCGAAATCATCGACCCCGGCGGTGATGGCGATGCGAAAACCCTTGCGGTTCGCGTACTCGAATTGCTTGCCGATCTTTGCCCGCTCGAGATAAACCTCGGTGTTGACGCCCTCGGCGCGCAGGCTGCCCGCGAGGCGCAGATAGTCGTCGAGATAGTGTGCATCCAGGGTCGTGACCAGCACCTCGGCGGGCGTTCTGGCGAGCGGTTTGAGCAGGTTCGCTTCCTTCAGCCGGGCAAACAGGCGGCTCAGCCCGATCGAGATGCCCACGCCCGGCAGCTTGGTATTGGTGAAATAGCTCGCCAGATCGTCGTAGCGGCCGCCCGAGCAGATGCTGCCGATGTCCGGGTGCTGGGTGAGCGTAGTCTCGTAGATCGTGCCGGTGTAGTAGTCGAGCCCGCGCACCACCGACAGATCGATCGAGAACGCTCGATCGGGAACGCCGAACTGCCCGATGGCCCCGACGATTTTATTCAGCTCGTCGACGCCCTGCTGGTACAGCTCATTGCGCAAGCCAAGCTCGGACAGCGTCGCGAGCGTGTCGCGCGTCCCCTGCCGCGCAGAGACGATGCGGTAGAGCTCGCCCGCCGCCTTGGCGGACATACCCTGGCGTTCTAGCTCTGCGCGCACGGCGGCGTCGCCTTCCTTGTCGAGCTTGTCGAGCGCCCGCAGCACCGCGGCCGCCTGCTCCTCCGCCACCGCGAAATGCTGCAGCATGCCCTTCAATACTTTCCGGTTATTGATGCGGATGCGGAAATCGCCGATCGCCATCTCGCGGAACACGGCGTAGATGATGCTCGGGATCTCGGCTTCGGCGAGGTAGCTCAGCGTCTCGCGGTTGATGATGTCGATGTCGCACTGGTAGAACTCGCGGAAGCGCCCCCGCTTGACCTGCGGGTTCTCACCGCGCCATACGCGCTGGATCTGGTAGCGTCGGAAGGGAAACGCCAGCTCGCGCTCGCGCATGGCGACATAGCGCGCGAGCGGAACCGTGAGATCGAAGCGCAGCGCGCCCCTGGTGGCGGCCTCGTCGTCGGGTTCGGCGGCGAGGCGCGAGAGCGCATAGATCTCCTTTTCGCTGCCGCCCTTCGACGTCAGCACTTCGATGCGCTCGGCCGACGGCGTCTCGATCGGCAGGAAGCCGAAGCGCTCGAAATTGCGCCGGATGATGTCGACCAGCGCATTGAACTGCAGCTGGTCCTGCGGCAGAAACTCCTGATCGAAGCCCTTGAGCAGGGCCGGGCGCACTTTTCGCATCAAGCCGCGTATTTTTCCCGCACGTAGCGCTCGACGATCCCCTGGAATTCCTCGGCGATGCGCTCGCCCTTGAGGGTCACGGTCTTTTTGCCGTCGACGTACACCGGCGCCACCGGCACCTCGTTGGTCCCGGGAAGGCTGATGCCGATGTTGGCATGCTTGGATTCGCCGGGGCCGTTGACCACGCAGCCCATCACCGCGACACGCATGGTTTCCACCCCGGGGCGGGTCTCGCGCCAGATCGGCATCTGCTGGCGCAGATAGGACTCGATTTTCTGCGCCAGCTCCTGGAAATAGCTGCTGGTGGTGCGCCCGCAGCCCGGGCAGGCGCTCACCATGGGGGTAAAGGCGCGCAAACCCATCGTTTGCAGGATCTCCTGGGCCACCTGCACTTCGCGAGTGCGCTCACCGCCAGGCTCGGGCGTCAGCGAGGCGCGGATGGTGTCGCCGATGCCCCCCTGCAGCAGCACCGCCATGGCGGCGGTCGAAGCCACGATGCCCTTCGACCCCATCCCGGCCTCGGTCAGGCCGAGGTGCAGCGCGTAGTCGCAGCGCGCGGCGAGCGCGCGGTACACAGAGATCAGATCCTGCACCTGGCTCATCTTGCAGGAGATCACGATGCGCTCGGCCGGCAGGCCCCACTCCTCGGCCTGGCGGGCTGACTCGAGCGCCGAGCGGATCACCGCCTCGCGCATGACTTCGTCGGCCTCGAGCGGCTCGGGGCGGCGCGCATTCTCGTCCATCATGCGCGCGAGCAGCGCGGGATCGAGGCTGCCCCAGTTGACGCCGATGCGCACCGGCTTTTCGTGCTTCAGCGCGCACTCGATCATCGTGGCGAACTGCTCGTCGCGCTTCGCGCCCTTGCCGACGTTGCCCGGATTGATGCGGTACTTCGCAAGCGCGCGTGCGCAGTCGGGGTACTGGGCGAGGAGCTTGTGGCCGTTGAAGTGGAAGTCGCCCACCAGCGGCACGCGGCAGCCGACGAGGTCGAGCCGCTCGCGGATGCGCGCCACCTGCGCCGCCGCCTCGGGAGAATTCACCGTGATGCGCACGAGCTCCGAGCCGGCGCGCGCCAGCTCGGCGACCTGCTGCACGGTCGCCTGCACGTCGGCGGTGTCGGTATTGGTCATCGACTGCACCACGATCGGCGCGCCGCCGCCAATGAGGATAGCTGCGGCGCCGCCGCCGACGCGGACCTGCCGCGAGACGCGTCTACTCATGGCAGCGTGAAGCGGGCGATCGCGAGCTTGGTGTGCGGGGCGAGGTCGACCGGCCGGTCGTTGTGCGTGATGCGGACGTGATGCGCGTTGCCGATGACGAGCGTCAGGGGCCCGCGCGACTGCACCACGCGCTCGGCGCCCTTCGGGTTGAGGGAGGAGACCAGCATGCGCTCGTTCGCGTCCTTCACTTCGATCCAGGCTTCCTCTTCGCAGCGAATGACGAGGCGATGCACCCCAGTCGCGACCTTGGCGATGCTGGTGCTCGCCACCTTCTCGACGGCCGGTTTGTCCACCACCATCTGCTTTGGCGGCGGCGGTGCCAGCTTGGCAGTGACCTGCGCCTCGGCGGCCTCGTCGATGGTCTTCGGTTGCGCCTTCGGCGCCACGCTCGCTACTGCGGTCGGCTTCGCCGCGGGACGCTTCGCCGCGGCGACCTTGGGGGCGTTGTGCTCGTGGTACCACTGGTAGGCGACACCGCCGCCCAGCGCAAGCACCCCGAGCGACAGGCCGAGGTACACGAAGGTGGAGCGCCGTGCATTGTCGGAGAAAGGCACCGGCTGGCTGTAACGCGCTGCAAGATTGTTCGCATCGGGCGCGGCGAAGCGCCCGGCGATGCTCTCGAGAAGCGGCTCGACCGGAAGCTTCAGCAGGCGCGCGTAGCTTCGCACCATGCCGCGCACGAAGGTTCCGCCGGGAAGCAGATCGAAGCGCTCCTGCTCCAGGGCCTCGAGTTGGCGCGGGGCGAACTTGAGTTGCTGCGCCACTTCCGAGACCGACAGGCCGCGCGCTTCGCGCGCGCTTTTCAGCTCGGCACCGACCGCATCAGTCATATTCACCCCGCTGCAGCGACTGGTACTCGCGCGAGGCGGGGAAGCGCCTGCGCAGCTGGTTGGCGTAGCTTTGCTCGGCGACGCGTTCGCCGAGCTTGCGCTCTATGCGCAGGGCCAGCCACAGCGATTCCGGATTCGGCGACACCAGCTTGTTATAGCGCGAAACCAGCTTGCGCGCGTCGTCAATATTCCCCTGGCGATAGCGGATCTGGCCGAGCTGGAGAAGCGACGAAGGCTCGTCGGGATCGAGCTTCAGGGCACGCTGGAAGAATTCTTCGGCGTCCTTGACGTTGTTGGCGCGCATGCTGCACACGCCGGCCGCGGCGTAAGAGCGCCACGGCGCGGTATACAGCGAATTGCGCAGCGCTTGCAGGAAGTAGCGGATCGAATCCTGCTCCCGCCCGCTGTGGCAAAGGAACCAGCCGAAATTGTGATTGATCTCCGGATCGTTCGGCGAAAGGCTCAGCGCCCGCTCGAAGTTCTCCTCGGCCAGGCTCTTTTCGCGCAGGTCCATGTACACCAGCCCGAACATGTTGTAGGCCAGGGCATAGGACGCGTCGGCCGCCGTCGCCAGGCGCAGTTCCTCGAGCGCAATCGCCATGTTGCCGCGCTCGTGGTAGATCGAAGCGAGCTCGGTATGGGTGCGCGCGCGGTTCCGCGGATCACCGACCTCGCCCACGATGGTGCCGGTGTCCGCGCTCGGCCCAGTGCTTTTGGTCACGCATCCCGCGACGAGCAGCAGGGCCGCGAGCGCGGCGAACCGCGTCATGCGCGCACTTCCTTCAGGCGGTATAGCGCTCGGCGCCGCGTGCGGTCGGCGACATCGCCGGCAAGCTGCCCGCAGGCCGCGGCAATGTCGTCGCCACGGGTCTTGCGCGTGGTGACCGTAAGCCCGGCGCCTTGCAGCACCTGGGCGAAGCGGCGGATGCGATCGGCATCGGGGCGGTTGAATTCCGAGGCGGGGAACGGGTTGAACGGGATGAGGTTGAACTTGCAGCGCACGCGCTTGGCGAGAGCAACCAGCTCGCGCGCCTGCGCCTCGCTGTCGTTCACGCCGTCGAGCATCACGTACTCGAAGGTGATGAAATCGCGCGGCGCCTTCTCCAGGTAGCGATTACAGGCGGCGAGGAGCTCGCGCAGCGGGTACTTTTTGTTCACCGGCACGAGGCGGTCGCGCAGCGCATCGTTGGGCGCATGCAGCGACACGGCGAGCGCGACCGGGCATTCGTCGCGCAGCCGATCCATGCCCGGGATTACGCCGGAAGTGGAAACGGTGACACGCCGGCGCGACAGGCCGTAGGCATTGTCGTCCAGCATCAGCCGCAACGCGGGAATCACGTTGTCCAGGTTGAGCAGCGGCTCTCCCATGCCCATCATCACGACGTTCGATACCGGCCTTGCGCCCTCCAGCAGGCGATTGGCGAGCCACAACTGGCCCACGATCTCCGCCGTGCTGAGATTGCGATTGAAGCCCTGCTTGCCAGTCGAGCAGAACGCGCAATCGAGCACGCAGCCCGCCTGGCTCGAAATGCACAGCGTGCCGCGGTTGGTCTCCGGGATGAACACTGCCTCGACGGCATTCGCCTCGTCGACCTTGAGGAGCCATTTGCGGGTGCCATCCTCCGCCACGATATCGCCCACGACCTCCGGCGCATCGATGCGCGCCGACGCTGCGAGCTTCGCGCGCAGCCCCTTGGCGAGATCGCTCATGCGCTCGAAATCGGTCGCGCCCAGCTGGTGGATCCAGCGCAGCAGCTGTTGCGCGCGGAACGGCTTCTCGCCCTGTGCCTCGAAGAAGCGCGCCAGGCCCGCCGCGTCGAGGCCGATCAGATTCACCTGGCGTAAACCTCGCACGCTGGAAAGAAGTACGCCACTTCGGTGCTGGCGTTCTCGACGCTGTCGGAGCCGTGCACCGCGTTGGCATCGATCGAGTCCGCAAAATCGGCGCGGATCGTGCCCTTGTCGGCCTTCTTCGGATCGGTCGCGCCCATCAGCTCGCGATTCCTGGTGATGGCGTTGTCACCTTCCAGCACCTGGATCAGCACCGGGCCGGAGATCATGAACTCGACCAGATCCTTGAAGAACGGGCGGCTCCGATGCACGGCGTAGAAGCCTTCCGCCTGGGCGCGCGACAAGTGCGTCATGCGTGCCGCGACGATGCGCAGCCCCGCGCGTTCGAAGCGCGCAAGAATCTGGCCGATCACGTTTTTCTTCACCGCGTCGGGCTTGATGATCGAAAGGGTGCGCTCCAGCGCCATCCAAAAAACTCCCTTATAGGCAAAATTAACCTGCAATTTTAGCAGGTTACACGCCATTCCGGGACCCAACCGCGCCGTCCGTGGCCACTCTGGTACCGGCTGTCGATGCCAAGGCCCGGCGCCCACACCAGTTCGGCACCGCTATAAAGCAGCGGCAATCTCTCGCGCTGCCATGGTGGAACGCCCGCTTCCTGAAAAAGATTTTTCAGCGTGCGCCGCGGCCGGCGCGGATCGGGCTGCAGTCGCTCGCCGCCCGAGCGCAGCTTCACCACCAGGTTTCCTTGCGTCACGAAACGCTGGTCAATGCCTGCGCCACGCCTGCTGCGAAAGCGCAGCTCGCCGCCGAGCGCAGGCAGCTCGAGCCGGCGCTCGCCGCGCCAGGCGACCGGATGGAAGGCGCGCTGCGCAACCGGCTTTTGCAGCGTCAGCGCGCCGCGATACACGCGCAACTCGGCGCCGTCGTGTCTGATCCGCGTCCGCGCGCCGCCCGCTGTGAGCTGCTTCAGCATCTCCACGAGCTTCGCCTCGCTCGGCGCGCGCAGGCCTCTGCTGGCGAGGAAATCGCGCAGCACGGTGCCGGCATTCAGCTCGGCGTGCGCAAAATGCCGGGCCGCGCGCGCCAGTGCCTCGCGCCAGCGCGGATAGCGCGCAGCGAGCAACGGCGCGATGCGCAAGCGGATGAAATTGCGCGCGAAGGCGTCCGACGCGTTGCTCTCGTCCTCGATCCACGTCAGACGATGTTCACGCGCGTAGGCCAGGATCGACTCGCGCGGCACCTCGAGCAATGGACGCGCGAGCACCCGCCCATCGAAGCTGGCGCGCGCGCGCATCCCGCTCGCACCGCGCGGCCCTGCGCCGCGCAGCAGGCTCATGAGCACCGTCTCCGCCTGATCGTCGAGCTGGTGCGCAAGCGCGAGCACATCGAACGGCAGCTTGCGCAGCGCCTGATAGCGCGCGGCGCGTGCCGCCGCCTCGAGCCCCTCGCCTTTCTTCGCCACCCGCACGCGCCGCACCGTGAGCGGCACGCCGAGGCGTTTGCAAAACTTCCGGCAAAAGCGCGCCCAGCGGTCGGCGTTCGGGCTCAGGCCATGATGGATATGCACCGCCGCGACCGGGGCGCGCTGTGCCAACGCGTGCAAGAGCACAACGGAGTCCACGCCACCGGAAAGACCGACGACGATGCGCTTGCCCTGCAGCCCCTCGAGCGCACGCCCTGCGGCGGCGGTGAGCTCAGCGCTCCTGGGCTTCCTTGAACTTGCCATAGCCCATGAGCCGTTCCAGCCGGATTTCGACCAGCTCTTTCGGCTTCTTCTCCTGGACCTGCTTCAGCGCCTCGGCGAGCGCGCGCTTGAGCGCCTGCGCCGCGGCCTGCGGATCGCGGTGCGCGCCGCCAAGCGGCTCGGGCACGATCTTGTCGATCAGCCCCAGCGTCTTCAGCCGGCTCGAGGTGATGCCCAGCGCCTCGGCCGCCTCGGGCGCCATGTCGGCGCTGCGCCACAGGATCGAGGCGCAGCCTTCGGGCGAGATCACCGAGTAGGTCGCGTACTGCAGCATCAGCAGCAGGTCACCGACGGCGATCGCCAGCGCGCCGCCGGAACCGCCTTCGCCGATGATGGTGGCGATGAGCGGCGTGCGCAGCCGCGCCATCTCGAAAAGATTGCGCCCGATCGCCTCCGATTGGCCGCGTTCCTCGGCATCGATTCCGGGATACGCGCCCGGCGTGTCGACGAAGGTGAACACCGGCAGCGCGAACTTTTCCGCGAGCTTCATCAGCCGCAGCGCCTTGCGGTAGCCCTCGGGCTTCGGCATGCCGAAGTTGCGCGCGATCTTCTCCTTGGTGTCGCGGCCCTTCTGATGCCCGATCACCATGCAGGCGGTGCCGTTGAAGCGCGCCATGCCGCCGACGATCGAAGTATCGTCGGCAAAAGTGCGATCGCCGTGCAGCTCTTCCCAATGGGTGAAGAGCGCTTGCACGTAGTCGAGGGTGTAGGGCCGCTGCGGATGGCGCGCCACCTGCGCCACCTGCCACGGCGTGAGCTTGCCGTAGATATCCTTGGTGAGCGTCTGGCTGCGCTTGGTGAGGCGCTGGATCTCCTCGGAGATATCGACCGCCGAGTCGTCCTGCACGTAGCGCAATTCCTCGATGCGCGTTTCGAGCTCCGCGATCGGCTGCTCGAACTCGAGGAAGGTGGTCTTCACGTCGCGCGGATTCTAGCCGATGACCACGCAGTTTCGCCCGCGCGCCTTCCCGGCGTAGAGCGCCCGGTCGGCCCGCGCGAGGAGCGCCGCCACGTCCTCGCCTTTACCGTGCTCGGCGACACCGATCGTGACCGTCACCGGGCGCTCGCCCAGAGCGGGAAAGCGGGCCGCCTCGATCGAGCGGCGTACACGCTCTGCTGCAGCCCGTGCCCCTTCCAGGGTGGCGCCCGGAAGAACCAGCAGGAACTCCTCGCCGCCGAAGCGCCCGAAGACGTCGATCGCCCGCAGCCCGGCGGCGGCGAAGACGGGCAGCTCCATAAGCACCGCATCGCCGGCGGCGTGGCCGAAGTCATCGTTGATCGCCTTGAAATGATCCAGGTCCACGAGGCATACGGCGAACGCGGTGCCGAGGCGCTCGGCGCGCGAGCGCTCGCCGGCCAGGCAGTCCATCAGGAAGCGGCGGTTGTAGCTGCCGGTCAGGGCATCGCGCACCGCGAGCTGCTCGATGCGATCGAAGGCGCGCTTCAGATCGCGATTACTGTCGGAGAGCCGCGTGCGCAAACGGTTCACGTAACCGCCCATCGCGGCAAACCAGGGCAGCACCACTATGAGCACTGCGAACTCGGCGAGCAGCGCGCCGCGGTCGAGCAGCGGCTCGCGCGCCATCAGCAACGCGAGCATGGTGCCGTGCGCGGCGAGCGCGAGAAAGGCAAGCGCCATTAGCCGCCGGCTGTTCAAGCGCAGGACCCCGAACAGCATCGCCACCGGATAGAACAGCACAAGCGAGCTGCGCGCCGCGCCGGCATGCGCCATCAAGTAGGCGAGAAGCAAAAGCGCTGCGCCGAGTTGCTCGGTGGTGAGGCTCGGATCGGAGAAGCGCAGATTGAGGCCGGACCGGAAGAGCGCGAAGAACAGCAGAATCAAGCCCAGCACGCCGGCGGTGCCTTCGATTGCCACGCGCCACGGCAGCCGCTCAACAAAAGCAAAGAAGAGTAGCGTCAGGCACAGAAGCAGCGAGGTTCCCGCCGCCATGAGATAGCGGCGCATGCGCAACGCCTGCGACTCGTCGCGCGAGAACAGAGCATTGGAACCGGAAAGGAGCTCGCTCATCGCCTCCGCTCCGCGACTCGCAATCAGTATTCTACCGGCACCGGATCGAGCGAGCGCCAGAGGTACCAGGTGGCCACCGAGCGCCACGGCCGCCAGGTCTCGCCCAGCCGCTTCATGGTGCGCAGCGACACCTTGCGGCCCTTGAAGTAAGACACGCGGATGCCCTTCTGCAGGCCCAGGTCGTCGAGCGGAAACACGTCGGGGCGCAGCAGATTGAAGATCAGGAACATTTCCGCGGTCCAGCGCCCGATGCCGCGCACCGCGACCAGCTCGGCAATGATCTCTTCGTCCGGCATCTCCGGCCAGCGATGCTCGTGGATCGCGCCGTCGGCGAAATGCTGCGCCAGGTCGGCGATGTACTCGGTCTTGCGATCGGACAGGCCGCAGGCGCGCAGCAGTTTTCTTTCCTTGAGCAAAACCCCCTGCGGGGTCACGTCCCCGACGCAGGCGACCAGGCGATCCCACACGCTCTGTGCCGCCTTGACCGAGATCTGCTGGCCAACGATGGCGCGCGCCAGGGTGAGAAACGGCTCGCCGCGCCGCGCCAGGAACACTTTCGGATGCTCGCGCATGATGCGCGCCATGATCGGGTCGCGCCGGGCCAGCGCGCGCTTGGCGCGAATCCAGTAATCAGGCTTCATTCACCGGGAGGCTAGTGAGCAGGTTCTGCGGCTTCATGCGCACCACGCCGTCTTCGTCTGCTGACAGCGCGAGATACACGCTGCGGCCGGCGATGTCGCCGCGCATCGCCGCAGGGTCGTCGAACTGGAGGGCGAAGAGCGCAAGGATGCGCTGCATGCGTCCCTGCTCGACCTCGGTGCCGGACCAGAGCTCATTCAGGATCGCGGTCGACTCGGCGTCCAGACCGATGTGCCAGGCCCAGCGCGCCTCGTCGATGCGCCGGATCGGCCGCACGCGCACCGCGAGGCCGCGGAAATGCTGCACCCACATTTCCAGCACCCGCGCGAGCGCATCGAGCGCCGGCCGGCCGTAGGTCAGGCTGATCACCGTGTCGTAACGCGACTCGCGCTCCCAGTAGAGCGCGGCGTTGGCCTTGTCCAGCACGTCGAGATCGACCTTGCCGAGATCGCCCTGCGCTTCGACGATCAGGCGGCCGATGCTGCCGTAGCGGTTGCCAGCGGCGTGCATTTCCACGGTCTCCAGGTCGGCGAGCAGCGCGTGTCCCTCCTGGATGGTCGCCTTCTGCTCGCGGAACAGGAGCTCGGCCGAGCGCACGCGCAATGGATCGTCGCAGCCCTCGAGGATGTTGCGCAGGATGACGTGCACCATCTGCTCGATGAAGAGCGGCGGCGTATCGACCGTGCGCTTGAACAGGCCCATGTAACACGCCTCGACGGTGCCAGCGTCGAGCAGCCGGTCGCGCAACGTGAGCACCAGCCGGTAGTTGTCCCGCGCATCGGCATCCTGCATGGCGTCGAGCTCGCTCTGCGCCACGCGCCGGCGCGGGTCGGCCATCAGCCAGGCATGCAAATCGCGCTCGGCCTGGTCCGACTCCTCGACCGGATGCACCTCGGGCCGCAGGTAATAGGCGCGCAGGAAATCGTCGGTGACGCGCAAGCGTCCGGCGGGGTCGCGCTCTAAGAGGTGGAAACCGGAGTTACGCCAAAAATCAGGCAGGAGCGATAACCAGTCGCGAGTGGGACGCGACGTGCTGCTTCAGGAACTCCATCTGGTCGGCCAGGATGCGGCGGTTGGTGAGGATCAGGTACTCCGCCTTGTTCGGGATATAAGGCGCGTAAAGGAGCTCCATGCCGCACTCCTGCGGCAGGCGATTGCGCTTGTGGCCGTTGCAG
>DASWER010000424.1:0-10736 GCA_036394655.1 Burkholderiales bacterium | reverse complement strand
ATCACGCCGCTGTTCGACGCGGTGGTGAACAAGGCGCTCGCCAAGAACCCGAACCAGCGCTTCCAGTCGGCGCGCGACCTCGCGGTGGCGCTCAAGCGCGCGCTCGAAGGCAAGCCCGAACAGGACGACGACAAGACCGTGGCGGGGGTCATGCATGAGACCGCCGTGGGCACGCCCAAGGCGCAGGCAGCGGCCGCCGGCGATAGCAAGCGCAGCCGGGCAAGCACACAGGAGGTCGAGCTCGAGTTCTGGCGGGCGATCAAGGACGGCAACGATCCGGACGACTTCGACCTCTACGTCCAGCAGTTCCCGACGGGCATCTACGCGGCGCTCGCCAAGCGCAAGATCGCCAAGCTGCGCGGCGTGCCGCTCGAGGAATCGAGCGCCAAGGCGAAGGAGCAGGAAAAGAAGGAGCTCGAGGAGGCCGCGCGGCAGGAAGCGCAGGCGAAGGCGAAGCTCGAGGCGGAGAAGGCGCGCCTCGAAGCCGAATACCGCAAGCGCGAGGCCGAGGCCAAGGCGGAAACCGAGGCGCGCGCGAAGCGCGACGCGGAAGAAAAAGCGAAGCGCGAGGCCGAGTTCGCGAAGCGCGAAGCGGATCTGCGCAAGCGCGTGGCCGAGGCCGAGTCGAAGCCGGGCGGCAAGACGCCGACTCGCAAGTATGCGGCGCTAGCGGTTGTGGCCGCGCTGGCCATCGCGGGCACCGGGGTCTACATCCAGCAGATCATGAGCGAGCGCGACGCCGCGATCGTTCGCGCCCAGCATGCCGAGGAGCTGCGCCTCCAGGCGCAGGAAGCCAACGGGCTGGCGAACGAAGCGTTCAAGAAGTTCCAGGACGCTGTGCTGGCCGAGAGCGCCGCGCGCGCTGCCGGCGACCGCGAGAGCATTAAGCAGGCCGCCGACGCCCGCAGGAAGGCGGAAGAGGACGCCATCAGCCGACGCAAGCTGGCCGACGCAGCGGTGAAAGCGGCCGACGATGCGAGGCGCAGCGCGCCACCGGCCACGCCGACGCCAAAGGCGCCCGTCGCCGGCACGACCTCCCAGCCGAAGCCGGACGCGCCGCCGCCCGCGACAGACAGCCCGAAGCCAACGCCGCCCGTGGCGGTGCAGGGCAACGGCAATTCCTTCCAGCTTGCACAGAACCTCGAGGCCGAAGGCAAGGCGCGCGAAGCCGTGCGGGCCTACGCCTCCTCCGCGAAGGCCGGCAACTGCGAAGCCGCCAGGCGTCTCGGCCAGATTTACGAGAAGGGGCTGCGCGACGTGCTGCATGACTACCAGGAGTCGCTGAGCTGGTACCGCCAGGCCGAAAAGCTCGGTTGCAAGGTCGTGCGCACGACCGGCCGCGCGTAGATGACTATCGATACCGTGGTGCGCTGAAGCGCAGCTCGCCCGCGTCCACCTGGCCGCGGATCCAGCTCACGATCGGCGAGCCCCACACCTCGAGCCGCCGCAGTCCCGCCAGCGGCTCGTCGTCGTGGTAGGTGTGCGTGTCGCCATGCACCAGCAGCACTCTCCATGGCGCGCGCTGGCCGAGCGTCGCCAGGCGCTGGCGCAGCTCGGCGTAGCCGTCGCGCGGGAACATGACGAACGGATTCGCCTGCATCATCACCACCAGCGTCGCCTGCTTCTTTTCCGCCAGCGCTGCCGCTTCGTCCAGCCAGGCGTAGACCTGCGCCATGCGGTGGGAAAACTCGGCGCTGTTGCGCACGTTGTTGTTGCTGCCTTGCACGTTCAGCGTGACGAAGACGAAGCCCGCGGCTTCCCAGCGCATGTGCTCGCAGTACTCGCCTTTCTGCACCTCGACGGCAAGCGCCGGCGCACAGAAGAATTTGCGCCACGCGGCGAGGCGCCCGAGCTGGTCCTTGCAGTCGGTCCACTCGTTGTCGCCGGGGATGAGGACGAAGGGGTGGCGGATGCGGCCGAACTGGCGCTTGCGCGCCTCGAGCGCCGTGTCGGTGCAGGCGTTGCCGCCGATGTCGCCGACGTGCACCACGAAGTCGAGTTGCTCGCGGTTGATGTCGTCGATCAGCGCGTCGAGGCGCTGTACTTCGCCTGAGTTGTAGGGCGTGTCGCCGAGCACGCCAAACGTGAGCCCGCCGGCGGGCGTATGCGCGCAGCCGCACAGCAAAATAATGAGGGACAGACCCCATTTTTCCCATTTGATAAAAATGGGGTCCGTCCCTATTTTCGGTTCAGATTCCGTACGCTTTGCGCAGCAGGGAGAGCGGATGCGCCTTTATAGCGCCTTTCGCGTCTTCTCCGATGCCTTGCATGATGTGGCGCGCGGCGATCGGGCAATCCGAGCTGATGTATTTCGCCTCGACCGCCGCCATCTGCCGGAACACCGGCCGGCCGATCTTCATCGCGTTGTCGAAATATTCCGTCTTCACGCCCCAGGTGCCGTCGTGGCCCGAGCAGCGCTCGACCACGGTGACCTCGGTGCCCGGCACCATCTCGAGCGCCTCGCGTGTCTTCTGCCCCATGTTCTGCACGCGCGAGTGGCAGGGGATGTGATGGGCCACCTTCCCCAGCGGCTCCTTGAAGTCCGTCTTGAGCAGCCCATCCTTCTTGCGCAGCACGAAATACTCGAACGGGTCGAACATCGCATCGCGCACCGCGATGACCTCGGCGTCGTCGGGGTACATGAGCGGCAGCTCCTGCTTGAACATCAGCGTGCAGGAGGGCACCGGCGTGAGGATGGCGTAGCCCTGCGCCGCGTACTTCGCCAGCACCGGGATGTTCTTCTGCTTGAGGCTATCGACGCCTTCGAAGTCGCCGAGCTCTAGCTTCGGCATGCCGCAGCAGGCTTCCTTTTCGACAAGCACGTAGGGAATCTCGTTGTGCTCGAGCAGCGCGACCAGGTCATGGCCCATGACCGGTTCGTTGTAGTTCGCATAGCAGGTGGCGAAGATTGCGACCTTGCCCGGCGTGCCTTTGCCGTCCTTCACCGGCCACGCCTCGGCCGGTTTCGCGGTGGAGCGAAACTTCTTCGGCGCATAAGGTGGCAGCTCTCGATCCTTGTGCACGCCCAGCACCGCCTGCATCGCGGCGCGTGCCGGTTTCAAACGATTCACAGTGTTAACGGCCTGGGCGACGACTGGGATGGCGGCGAGCTTGCCGAGCGCGTCGGTGGAGGACAGCAACCGATCCCGGAACTTGACCCCCTTGCGGAACTTGATCGCCTTCGCGCGCAGCATCACGTGCGGGAAATCCACGTTCCACGGATGCGGCGGCACGTAGGGGCACTTCGTCATGTAGCAGAGATCGCAGAGGTAGCACTGGTCGACGACCTTCCAGTAGTCCTCCTTCGCCACGCCGTCGACCTCCATCGTCTTGGAGTTGTCGACCAGATCGAACAGCGTGGGAAAGGTGGTGCACAGGTTCACGCACCTGCGGCAGCCGTGGCAGATCTCGAAGATGCGCCCGAGCTCCTTCTCGGCTTTCGCCTGGTCCCGGAACTCAGGGTCCTTCCAGGCGAGCGGATGCCGGGTCGGCGCTTCGAGCGAGCCTTCCCGCATGACTAATCGGAAAGCTGGTCCAGCGCCTTCTGGAAGCGGTTGGCGTGGCTGCGCTCGGCCTTGGCGAGCGTCTCGAACCAGTCGGCGATCTCGCCGAAGCCCTCGTCGCGCGCCTGCTTCGCCATGCCGGGGTACATGTCGGTGTACTCGTGCGTCTCGCCCGCCACCGCCGCCTTCAGGTTGTCGCGCGTGCGGCCGATCGGTAGGTTGGTCGCCGGGTCGCCCACGGTTTCCAGGTACTCGAGGTGGCCGTGCGCATGCCCGGTTTCACCTTCGGCGGTGGAGCGGAACAGCGCCGAGACGTCGTTCTGGCCTTCGACATCGGCTTTCGATGCGAAGTACAGATAGCGTCGGTTGGCCTGCGATTCGCCGGCGAACGCCGCCTTGAGATTGTCGTGAGTCTTCGAGCCTTTGAGCGCTTTCATGGGGGGTTCTCCTCTAGGGAGCGCTAGGCTACGACCGCGCCACCGTTAGAGCAAATCGAAAATCACAATTCACTAAATTGACTACAACTATTCCGCGGCGCTGCCGGTCTTGCCTCGCCAGGGCGCGGCGCGGCAAGATGCGGGCAAATGAAGATCGCGAAGAATGCCGTCGTCTCGCTGCGCGTCGAGATCTTCGACCTGGGCGGCGCCCTGGCGGGAGCCCAGGAGCTCACCTACCTGCACGGCGGCTACGGCAATCTCTTCGCCAAGGTCGAGGCGGCCCTCGACGGCTTGACACCGGGCGGCAAGGCGAGCATCAGGCTCGCGCCGGCCGATGGCTTCGGCGAGCGTGACCCGGCGCTGGTGCGGCGCGAGCGCCGCGAGCGGCTGCCGCGCGACCTTGTGCTCGGGATGCAATTGCACGGGCAGGGCAGTGCCGAGGGCGACGGGCATGCGCCGGTTTTTCGGGTGACCGAGCTCGGCGAGGCCGAGGCGACGCTCGACGCCAATCACCCGCTGGCGGGTCGCAGCGTGGAGCTGCGCTGCGAGGTCCTCGAGGTGCGTGCCGCGACGCAGGATGAGATCGCCCACGGCCACGTGCACGGCGGCGGCGGGCACCACTCGCACTGAGCTAGGCGGCGAGTCCCTGGACCAGGCTCACCAGGCGCGCGGGAAGCTGTGCGACGTCTTCGAGCACTTCGTAGTCGAGCCCGTCGCACATGGCGCGCAGGTAATCGTTGCCCTGCGGGTCGACCGTCAGCACGAAAGGCTTGATGCGCGCCTCGCGCGCTTCGAGCAGCGCCTGCCGCGTGTCGTGCAGCGCGTACTCGAGCTCGGCGCCCTCGCCGTACTGCTGCCCGTAATCGAGGTCGAACGGCCGGCCGTCCGACAGCAGGACCAGCAGCTTGGTCCTCGATTCGCGCCCGCGCAGCTTGCGCACGGCGTGGCGGATCGCCGCGCCCATGCGCGTGGTGTGGAGCGGCCGCAGCCGGTCGAAGCGCGCCGCCACCGTGTCGGAGAAGCGCTCGTCCATGTCCTTCAGCGCCTGGAACTTCACGTCCTCGCGGCCGCTGCCGGAGAAGCAGTAGATGCCGTAGGTGTCGCCGACGCGCTCGAGCGCCGCCATCAGCAGGACCAGCGCCTCCCTCTCGAGATCGAGGATCGTGCGGTAGCTCTTGCCATGGACCTTGGCGAGCGCTGCGCGCATCGCCTCATCGGCCTCGGGCGCGACGTGCTCGGCGGTCGACGAGCTGATGTCGACCAGCAGCGCGAGGGTCACATCGCGCGCCTGGGGCTGGCGCGCGACGTAGACGTTGTCGTCGGGCGCAAGGCCGGCGCGCGTATCGACGCGGCTCGCGATGGCGGCGTCGAGGTCGATCTCCTCGCCATAAGGCAGGCGGTGGATGCGCCGCAGGCCGGCCTCGGCGATGCGCTCGAGGCTCCGGCGTATGCCCGGCACCAGGCTGCCGTAAGCGCGCAGCGTCTCGTCGAAGAAGCGCGCCGATGCTGCGCTCTCCAGGCGCGATTCGCGCACCCGGCACCAGGCGCGGCGGTAGCGGTTCTCGACGTGATCCCATTCCGGGTGGATGAACGAGAAGCGCTCGTGCGAGTGCAGCTCGCCCGTCTCGTGCACGCTCTGGTCGCCGGGAAAATGATCGTGGTGATCGTGCGCCAGCGGCTCGGGCGGCGGCGCGGCGGCAGGCTGCGCGGCCGGCGATGCGTCCGCGGTGCGTGCCGGTTGCGTGCCATCGGCGTGCGTGAAGCGATAGATCGCCTGCTGGTCGAGCGGTCCCGCCGTCGGGTAGCGCGCGATGCGCGAGCCGAGCTGGTCGCGATAGGCGACCGGATCGAAGCGCGCGTGCAGCACTTCCTCTCCCTCGAGCCGGTTGCGCTCGGGCTCGGGCCACTCGAGCGGCCATGGACCATCGGCCGCGGGCGGCTCGAGCTCGACGGGCGAGGCCGGGCCATAGTCCGCGGCCAGGTTGGGCATGCGCGCAATCAGGCTGTAGGCGCGCAGCGTGGCCTCGGCGCTGTCCTCGACGCGGGCGCCGGCGGCCGCGACTTTCCTGCACAGCGCGAGGATGGCGCGCACCGGATCGTGCAGCAGCGCCGGCACGAGCGGCGGCACGTCGGCGCCCAGGCTCGCCTGGACCAGGATTTCGGCAAGCGCGTCGCGCGGGCTGCGCGTCGCCAGGTAATCGGCGCGCTCGCCGAGCGCGTTTTTCTGCACCAGCGCGTATTTCTGGGCGAGGCCCGGATAGCGCTGCTTCGCCCACTGGTCGACGCGCAGCGCCTCGATCACGGTGAACACCTCGATGGCGAGCTCGCGCAGCGCAAACAGCGTGAAGAACGCTTCCAGGTCGCTCGAGCGTCCCATCCCGGCGGCGTCGAGCTGCGGGCGCAGGCGCGCAAAATGCGCGGCTTCGGCGGCGAAGGAGAAGTCGAAAGTGCCAGCCGCGTAATGCGCCGCCCGGTGCGTGAGCGCGGCCTTGTACCAGTCGAAGTTGTCGGCGCCGTGGACGAAGCGCGCGACGCGCGCCGGCAGGCGGATGGTGGTGTGCGTATCGGGGTAGCGCTCCGGGTCGCCTTCGCCGCCATCGGCAAGCAGCGCGGCGTTGCGTCCGGAGACGGCGCGGTAGTACAGGCCGAGCACCGGCGCCACGCCTTCGAGTGTCTGTCCCGGATGAAAGTGCTGGTCGTCGCCGCGTTCGCCGGCGTCCGTGACCAAGGGGCTGCGCGGGAACAGCCGCCGCGCCCCGACCGGGAAATAGCGGCTCAACGGAAGATGGCGTCGACTACCTGGCGCACGCCGGCGGCCAGCACGGCATCGTCGGTCATCGCCTGCACCACAGCGACTTCGCAGGCGCGCCGCGGCGCCACGCCTTGCGCCACGAGGCGCGCGGCGTGCACCAGCAGCCGCGTGCTCGGGCCCTCGAGCAGGTTCTGCTGGTCGAGGCGCCGCACCTCGGCGCCGAGCTGCGCCAGGCGCTCGGCCAGCCCGGGCTCGACGCCGGTCTCGCGCTCGAGGATGCGTTGCTCGAGGTCGGCGGCGGGATAGGCGAATTCGATCGAGACGAAGCGCTGGCGCGTGCTGTGCTTCAGGTCCTTCAGCGTGGACTGGTAGCCGGGGTTGTACGACACCACCAGGAAAAAATCCGGATGGGCGGCGAGCACCTCGCCGCGCTTCTCGAGCGGCAGCAGCCGCCGGTGATCGGTGAGCGAATGGATGATGACGATGGTGTCCTTGCGCGCTTCGACCACTTCGTCGAGATAGCAGATGCCGCCCGAGCGCACCGCGCGCGTCAGCGGCCCGTCCTGCCATTCGGTGCCTTGCGCCGAGAGCAGGTAGCGCCCGACCAGGTCGGTGGCGGTGAGATCCTCGTGGCAGCTGATCGTGACCAGCGACAGCGCGCTCTTCCAGGTCATGAACTCGACGAAGCGCGTCTTGCCGCAACCCGTCGGGCCCTTGAGGAGCACCGGGATGCGTTCGCGAAACGCCGCTTCGAAGAGCGCCGCCTCGTCGCCGACCTGCAGATAGAAGGGCTCTTCGCGTACGCGATAGGCTTCCGCGGCGATCGGCTGCTCAGGCAAATTCACCGTCCTGCTCGCGCCTTATCCAGGCCACCGGATCGTGGGCGTAGTCGCGCTGGTAGTTTCCGGGGTAGTTGATGCCCGGCAGCGCCGGGATCCAGTCGTAATCGAGCAGGCTCGAGTCGCCCAGCACGTTCGCGAGGCGCACCACCTCGGGATCGTCGAGCATCGTCAGGCGGCCCTTCTCGATCAGCTTCAGCCACGCGCCGCTCGCGCGGTGCTGGATCTCGTAGGTCGCGAACACGTTGTGCACGTGCGGGAAGTGCATCGTCGGCAGCTTGTGCTTCTTGCAGTGCCCAAGGAAAGTCTGGTCCCAGTGCTCGGCGCCGAAGCCGAAGTGGATCACGCCCGCCTGCGCGCGCTCGGGCAGATTGGTCCACGAGTCGTTGTACTTCCACAGCGTCTCGATCTGCCGGTAGCTCTTCGGATTGGTGCCGATCGAGGCGTCGTTGAAATAGGCCCAGCCCTTGTACGGAAAGCCGGGGTACTCGGCGTCGCGGTAGCGCTCGACCACCTCGCGCCACAGCTCGCCGTATTTGCCGCCGCCGACGATCTTGCGGATCATGCCGCGCTCGACGTGCACCTCGATATGCGGAAAGTAGCCGGTGTGGTTGCTGGTGCCGGCGACCACGCCGTTCAGCGTCGGCAGCAGGATCTTCGCCTCGGCGAGGAAAGTCTCGACCGGATGGCCGAAGCGGATGCCCTGGATCGTCGAGCCCAGGATATGCCCGGAGATATACGCGCCCTTCGGCCACAGCGCCGCCTGCCCGGGCGTCACTTGCCAGCCGATGTCGGTGCCTTCGGGGCTGGTGATGCGCACCGCGGCGGCGTCGCGGAAGGCATTCACCAGCTTGAGATCGACCAGGCGCCAGATCTCGTCGGGATAGCCGTTGGCGCGCGAGATGAAATCCTCGTAGGTGGCGTAGACCCAGTTGTTGCGCACTTTCTTGCCGGCCGCGCGCCGCCAGTGCGAGCGTCCGGCTTCCCCGGCATAGACGCCGGTGAATCCCGGGCGGTCGTCGAGGAAGCGCTTGAGCGCCGCGGCGGCGACGTTGAACTCGACGCCGGACTCGATCATCGGCGGCAGCCGGTCGGTGATCTCGCGCCAGCCGTCGGCGGCGCTGTATTCGACCGCCTCCATGCCCAGATCGGTCGTATTGATGCGGTCGACCTGCGCCACGCCGCGCTCGAGCATCGCGCGCTTGATCGCCTCGAACACCAGATCGTTCTGGTGCGGAAAAGTGATGATCAGCAGGTGGTCGTTGTCGCGCACGTCGCCGAGCGCCGAGCGGCCGTAACGCCGTTGCAGGTGCGCCCGCGCGATCGGCATCAGCGCTTCGATGTCGCTGGTGCGTTCCTGGCGCAGGTACGCGGGATGCCGCGGGGCGGGGTATTCGAAACCCTGCCGCGGCTTCGGCACGCCGCGGGCGAGCGATTCGAGGCGCACCGCGGGTGGCGTGCTCATTGCGGCCGCCGCGAGGTGAGGTCGCGAAACTGCTTCTCCCAGCGCGCACCCTCGTCGAGGCCGATCGTCGGGTCGATGAATTGCAGCGGCGAGCGCGTCACGGGATGGCCGAGCTTCAGGTTGGTCGGCACGTAATTCGCCTTCTGCAGGATCGCCTGGCCTTGCGGGCCCAGCATGAAGTCGTAGAACAGGACCGCAGCGTGCGGATGCGGTACCCGGCGGCCAAGCGCGATGCCGTTGACGCGCGCGTAGGCGGGCTGGATCGTGAACCATTCGATCGGCGCGCCTTTTTGCTTCAAGCGCTCGACATTGTGGTTGTAGAGCGTGAGCGCGAGCGCCACATCGCCCGAGGCGACCAGCCCGGCGAGCAGGGTGTGGCCCTTGCGGGGGCCGATGCCGTTGGTCGCGGCGATCTGGTTGAAGAGCTGCAGCCCCGGCTTCTCGCCCAGGCCCTTCACCACGGCGGCGAACCAGTCCGCGTCCTCGGCTTCGATCGCGAGCCTGCCCTTCCATTTCGGATCGAGCAGGTCGCGGTAGCTGCGCGGCAGCTCGGCAGCCTTCACTAGGCTGGTGTTGTACGCCTGCACGAAGAGGTTGAGCCGCAAGCCGACCCACTCGCGGTGCGGCTGGATCGCAGCCGGCAGGAGGTCGGCATCGTGCGCCGAGAAGGCGCGCGCCAGTACTTTCTCGCGGTGCATCGCCTCGAGCTCCGGGCCGTTGGTCTCGATGACGTCGACCTCGAAGCGATTGGAGCGCGCCTCGGTGACCGCGCGCTGCAGGATCTTCTCCGAGCCCGCGCGCCAGTACTTCACCTTCACGCCGTATCGGCTCTCGAACGCCGCCGCGAGTGCCGCCATGTCCTCGGAAACGAGCGAAGTGAACACGCTGACCTCGCCTTCGCGCCGCGCGCCCGCGACCAGGCGCTGCTCGCGCTCGGCGCCCTGCAATTGCGACAGCGATGTGGCATCGGGGCCTTGCGCGAGGGCGCCGCGCCCGCAGAGCAGGGCAGCCATCGCCATCAGGAGAATGAATTTCATGGCTGTGATGGCGACGATATCATTTCAGGAAGCGGCTGGTTCCCGCCTCGATCTCCCGCGCCCACTTGGTCCACCACGCGCCGGGATTGGCGCCGTAGTCGTCGTACTTGCCGGCGACGGTGATGCCGGGAATCGGGTGGATGAAATCCTTGCGCAGGATTTCATCGGGGTTGCCGTATCGCGCGGCGAGGGCGCGCACTTCTGGATCGGCGAGCGCGCTCAAGTTGCCGTGCTCGATCAGCGTCTGCCATTGCCCGGTGCCGCGGATGCGCACCTGATACGTCGGAAACAGGTTGTGCTGGTGCATCGAGTGCCCGATCGGCACGTTATGCTGCTTGCCGAATTCGACCGACTTGTGCGAGTGCAAGCCGGGCTTCTCGGGACCGTGCTCCGATTCGGCGCCCACCGCCCAGTGGATCACGCCCGCCACGTTGCGCTCGGAGAGATTGCCGCCCAGCAACAGCTCGCGCGACGGCACCGGAATCAGCATTTCGCCGGGATGCTTGAAGTACTTGGGATTGGTGCCGGTGCCGGCTTCGTACAGCCACCAGTAGCCGGGCCGGTCGAAGAACGGCCAGGTCAGATCGCGCGTCCCGGGGTAATTGAGGAGCAGGCGGAAGCCTTCGCCGTACCAGCCGCCGCCGGCGACTTTCGACACTCGGCCTCGCTCCAAATACATCTCCATGCGCGGGTGCGTCGCGCG
>DASWER010000423.1:0-2043 GCA_036394655.1 Burkholderiales bacterium | reverse complement strand
GCGAGTCCGGCGCCGGCCTGCAGCAATTCACGACGCCCGTGGTTCATCGGTCTGAGAATATACAATCATCGCCGCTTGCAAACCGCCGCTCGCTCGCTCGCGCGCTTCGCGTCCGCGCTGCAACTGGCCGACGTTCCGGCGGTCGACGTCGAGCGGGCGACGCAGTGTCTCATCGACCTAGTTGGCGTCGCGTTACTGGGTTCGTCCTTCCCCTGGGCGCAGTCGGCAAGACGCTATGCCGAGCACTATGGCGCGGGCGGGACCAGTCGCGTGCTGGGCGGCTCGGCGGCGCGCATCAGTGCACCGTTGGCCGCTCTGGCGAACGGCGTAGCGGCGCATGCCTTCGAGCTCGACAGCCTGCGCAGACCGGGCGCCGGCGTGCACCCGGGCGCCTCGTTGGTACCGGTTGCGCTGGCGCTTGGCGAGGAATTGCACAGCAGCGGGTCCGACGTGCTTGCTGCGATCGTCGCCGGATGCGAAGTGATGTTTCGCATCGGCACCGCATCGCTCCATAGCAGCGAGTCGCTCGGTTTTCACGCGCCCGGCCTGACCGGACCTTTCGGCGCTGCCGTGGTGGCGGGACGGCTACTGCATCTTGATAGCGAGCGGCTCTGCGAAGCGCTCGGCATCGCGGGCTCGCTGTGCGGCGGCGTGCTGGCCTTCGCCAAGGCCGGCAACGGCGCGATGGTCAAGCGCTTGCACCTTGGACGCGCCGCCGAGTCCGGGATCCTCGCGGCGCGCCTCGCGCAATCGGGCTTCGAAGGTCCCGACACCATCCTCGAAGGAGGCTTCGGCTTCCTCGAGACCTATTGCTCGGAATCCGATCCCGCCCTGCTCACCGCGGGCCTGGGCGAGCGATGGGAAACCCGCCAGCTGTGCATCAAGCGCTACCCGTGTCACGTGACGGCGCACACGCCGGTCGAGTCGGTGCGCGCGTTGCGCGACGAGCATCGCATCGCTGCCGACGATGTCTCGGCGATTCGCGTGCGCGCGAGCGCGAAGGTCGTCAGCCATCACGCGGCACACGAGGCAGCGGACGTGATGGCGCTGCAATACAGCGTTCCGTTCTGCGTTGCGATCGCGCTCGTAGATGATGTCGACGACCCGCTCGCCTTCGGCGATCGCGCATTGGGCAATCCGCAGGTCCACGCCCTCGCCCGCAAGGTCGTGTGTGAAACGTGGCCAGACGCCCCGTCAGGTTGGGCGAGCAACGTGCGGATCGCACTGCGCGACGGACGCACGCTCGAGCGTGACAACGATGACTTTCTCGGCACGCCGACGCGGCCGCTGTCCTCTGCGCAACTCAGAGCGAAGTTCCTGCGCTGCGCCGGTGGATTCGCGCACGCGCAAGACTTGCTGGAGCAACTGGAAGCCATTGCCGGCGCGCCGGACGTCGCGACGCTGCCGTTGGCGTAACCATGCGGTTCAGCTCTTCAGCCGCGGCATCGGCAGCCCGCGGCGGATTGCGACAGAGAAGTCCTCGCTCTCCGCTGTGGCGCGCGCGCGATCATTGATGTGGCTCGTCGCCTTCAGGTCGGCGAACGGCAGGCTCTTGTCGAAACTGCCACGCTCGTAGAGCAGCTCCGGCAGGTAGGCGTTGGCGAAGAGGCGCCATGAGAATGGCAGCTTTCCGCCGGAGTGGATCACACGTTCACGGATGACCGTCGTGCAGTTCGCAACGAGCGCGTTGTACCAGATGGGCTGCCGGGCCATCGCATTCATGGCCTCGACGTAGTCGAGGAGCAGCGCCCGGGCGGCGGCCCGCGAGGCCCGCAAGCGGTACAGGTAAACCTGTTCGCCGCGGACGTTAGTGCGCAGCTTGATCACGTCGCTTTCGTCGGCGACGACGTAGATCAGCTCGTACTGCCGGAAGAAGGCGGCAATTGCCGAGTACTGCTGGTTCTTCTTCTTTCGTGTCTCGACCGAGATGGCGAGATGCTGCCCATCGGCGAACGACCAGCTCATGATCGTGTGGGCGATGAGCGGCGCGCCCCAGTAGATGAAAAAGATGTCGAGGCCGTCCAGCCGCGCGAGGTCGAACCG
>DASWER010000422.1:0-1815 GCA_036394655.1 Burkholderiales bacterium | reverse complement strand
CCTCAGCGCGCGCACCGGCACCAACACCGGCACCGCGGTGAGCGCGCCGGCGACAGCCGCCAGCGGCTCGACCAGCACCGGCACCACGGCCTCGGGCAGCGGCGTCAGCGCCAGCAACTCGAGCGGCGTGAACGCGTCGACGCAGACGCCGATCGTCTCCGGCAGCGCCTGGGGCAGCGCCTCGCCGAGCGTCCAGGCGACCACCCCCGACCTCGACAGCACGAAACGCGACGTGAAGAACGGCGCGAAGCAGAAGGTCGACAAGATCGAAGAGCGCACCGACAAGACGATCGACAAGCTTTAAGCCACAGCAGCAATTCGGGGTCAGGACCGGAATTAAATGCGGTCCTGACCCCGGTTTATTTTGGCGGATTTGAAAGACCGCGATTTCAAGTCGCGCTCGCGTTGTTTCCTTTTTTCGCCAACGCCGCAACGCCGGCGCGTAGACTGAATGCGCTACGAACGGCGTGCGGTATCTGGCAGTCCTGCTGCTTCTCGGGTGCGCGAGCTACGGTGAAATGCCGAAGCGCAAGCCGGGAGATTGCGCGACATGGCAGGCGCTCGCCGACCACCTCGAGCGCTACCCACCGCCAGGCAACGTCGACCCGAAATTCGCGCGCTCGCGGCTCGAGGAAGACGCCGCGGCGGATGGGTGCAGGTTGCGGAGAGTCGTTTCTCTACAACCTGAATAGCCGCTCGGCGTTGGTCTGGTACAGCATCTTGCGCTGCTCTTCCGTGATCGGCAGCTCGTCGGTCACCTTCACTTCTTCCGGCACGAACTGGTACGGGTAGTCCATCGCGTAGAGCACGCGATCGAAGCCGAGCACCTGCTGCGAGAACAGGATCGCTGGCGCCCACTGCATGCCGCTGGTCGTCACCCACACATTGGTTTTCAGGTAATCACTCGGCTTCCGGCCCAGCGGCTTTGCGCCGGGGTAGCGCTCGGAGATCACCATCGAGCGGTGCATGAAGTCCAGCCGAAACAGCCAGAAGGGCAATCCCTCGCCCAGGTGGCCGACCGCGATCTTGAGTTTGGGGAAGCGGTCGAACACGCCCGCGACGATGAGGCGCAGGAGATGCAGCCCGGTCTCGACCGCGAAGCCGTAGACCGCGCCGTCGAGCCCGCGCGGCAGGAAGGGCGCGATCATTCCCGGCGGCGGCGTGTTGGGATGCAGGTAGATCGGCACGTCGAGCGCCTGCGCCGCCTCGAAGATCTCCCAGTACTGCGGCTCGTCGAGATAGCTGCCTTGCGTATGCGAGTTGACCACCGCTCCTTTCATTCCGATGGCGACCGCGCGCTGCAGCTCCTTCACCGCCGCCGCCGGATCCTGCGGCGCGATGGCGGCGAGCGCCGCGTATCGGTCTGGATGTGCTTTTACGTTGTCAACCAGCTGATCATTGCATTCGCGCGCGAGCGACACCGCGGTCGGCGCATCGAACACCTGCACGCCCGGCGCGGTGAGGAAGACGAGCTGCTTCGCGATGCCGCTCGCATCCATGTCGGCGAGCCGCTGCTCGCCGAGATCCTGGATGCGCCGCACCAGCGCCGTCGCGCGCGGCTTCGCGCCGAGAAAGAATCCCCACAGGCTATGGAAGCCCGGATCCCACGACGCCGGCTTCTCCGCGAGCAGCTTGCGGTAGCGCTCGAGCAGGTCGCTCGGCGCCCAGGCTTCTTCGGCGGCGATGCGAATCATTAATTACGGACGTTGTACGGAATTATTGCGGCTCGATCTTGGCGAGCTTGACGTAGCGCCCCCAGCGCTCGGTCTCGGTCCTGAGGAGCGCCGCCATCGACTCGGGCGAGCCGGGGAAGGG
>DASWER010000421.1:0-1684 GCA_036394655.1 Burkholderiales bacterium | reverse complement strand
AAGAAGCGCGAGCTGCGCGGGCAGAAGTTCGAGCGCGAAGCCGATAAATCGACCGCGGAGAAGGATGCCGCGATCGCCGCGATCCAGCGCGACAGCGCGATCGCCTGGCTCGAGCGCTATTACGCCGAGGCGATGGCCGCGGTGCTCGCCGAGCAGGCGGCGCAGGCGCGCACGGAGATCATCGCCGCCGAGGGCGCTTATCGCGGCGGGCGCGGCAGCCAGGCGGACGCGATCGCGACCCACAGCACGCTCGCGGCGCTCGAGGAGCGCGCGAGCGAATACGCCAGCCGCATCCGCGTGGCGAAGGCGAACCTCGCGCGCTGGATCGGTGAGGGCGCGGACGCGCCGCTCGCCGCGCCTCCGGCGATGGACGCCGTCAGGCTGGAGACCGGTGCGCTCGAAACGCACCTCGCCACGCATCCGGAGATCGTGATGCTCGCGCAGCAGGAGCAGATCGCCGTGACGGAAGCGCGCATCGCCCAGGCCGCGCGCACGCCGGACTGGACGGTGGAGCTCGCGTACCAGCAGCGCGGCCCGGAGTTCTCCAACATGGTGTCGCTCGGTGTTTCGGTGCCGCTGCCCTGGGACCGCGCCAACCGCCAGGACCGCGAGATCGCTTCGAAGCTCGCCATGGCCGAGCAGGCGCGCGCCCAGCGCGAAGAGATGCTGCGCGCGCATATCGGTGAAGTTCGCGCGATGCTGGATGAATGGCACAACAAACGCGAGCGTCTTACACGCTACGAGCGCGACCTTATCCCGCTCGCGCGCGAGCGCACTAAAGCAGCGCTCGCCGGTTACCAGGGGGGTAAGGCGACCATCGGGGACTTGCTGATGGCACGGCGCAACGAAAGCGAAGTGCAGATGCAGGCGGTGCAGCTCGAGACGGAAGCGGCGCGCCACTGGGCCAAGCTCAATTTCCTGTTGCCGGACCACGACCTGCACGCGGGGAGCACGAAATGAAAGCACGCCAGATTGCCATCGCGCTCGGCGCGGTCGCCATCGTCGGAGCGGCCGCGTATGGCGCGTACGTCGCCGGCATCCACCACGGCATGAAGATGCCGAGCAGTTCGTCTGTTGCGGGTGTTTCGTCCGCCGGTGGCGATCTGCGTCCCGGGTCGATCGACCCCACGACCGGTAAAAAGATTCTCTACTGGCACGATCCGATGGTCCCGGGGCAGAAATTCGACAAGCCGGGCAAGTCGCCTTTCATGGACATGCAGCTCGTGCCGATGTACGAGGACGGCGGCGGCACCGGCGGCGTGTCGGTCGACCCGCGCATGCAGCAGAGCCTCGGCGTGCGCACCGCAGAAGTCACCAAAGGCGCAGTTACGCCGATCGTGGAGGCGGTGGGAAGCATCGCGTATAACGAGCGCGATGTCGCCGTGGTGCAGGCGCGCGGCAACGGCTTCGTTGAGAAGCTCTACGTGCGCGCACCGCTCGACCCGGTGCGCAAAGGCCAGCCACTCGCCGAGCTCTACGTCCCTGACTGGGTGGCGGCACAGGAGGAGTATCTGTCGGCGCGGCGTCTCGCCGGCACTCGCATGGAATCGCTCGTCGACGGCGCGCGCCAGCGCATGCGCCTTGCGGGAATGAGCGAAGCGCAGATCCAGCAGGTCGAATCCACGGGCAAGGTGCAGGCGCGGCTCGTGACGTACGCCCCGATCGACGGCGTGGTCGCCGAACT
>DASWER010000420.1:0-1591 GCA_036394655.1 Burkholderiales bacterium | reverse complement strand
CAAGATCATGATCAAGGCCTACGGCAAGAAGCGCTTCGAGGAAATCGTCGGAGTGAACATTCACCATGTGCTGATCTATCCGGGACTGTCGGTGCAATCGCCGCTGCAGCAGCTGCGCGCGGTGCGCCCGCTCGGCGTCGATCGCACGCTCACCGAGATCTGGCACTTCAGGCTGAAGGGCGCGCCCGAGCCGATCTACCGCCGCTCGCTTGCCTATTACAACCTGGTCAACTCGCCGGCGACGCTGATCAACGCCGACGACCTGGAGAACTTCTGGAAATGCCACCAGGGCCTTTCCAGCGACGGCGGCGACTGGGTGAGCTTCGCCCGGCACCACGGCCACGACATCGAGAAGAACGGCGTGGTCGAGACCGCGCCCAATTGCGGCACCTCGGAGGCGCCGATGCGCGGGCAGATGAAGGCGTGGGCGGAGTACATGCGTGGCTAAGAAGATTGCAAAACGCCCGACCCCGGTTACGAAAGCCAACGGGCATTCGGTCCAGCACGCGGCGGAACAGTTTCTCTACCGGCAGTCGGAGCTGCTCGATTCCAAGAAATGGCAGGAGTGGATCGATCTGTTCGCCGACGACGGCATCTACTGGATGCCGCCCGACGGCTCGTACAAGACCTGGGACGGCCAGCCGGCGATCTTCGCCGAGGACAAGAACCTGATGACGGTGCGCATGAACCGCGTGCTGCATCCGGACGCCTGGTCGCAGCGCCCGCTGTGGGGCACGAACCACGTGGTGTCCAACGTGGTGGTCGAGAAAGCCTCGCCCAACGGCGACGTCCAGGTGCGCTCGCGCTTCCACATGATGGAGCTGCGCCGCGACGACGTGCGCCACTTCGCGGGCTCGTACGTGCACCAGCTCAAAAAGACCAGGGACGGCTACCGCATCAAGCTGCAGCGCGTCGACATGACCAACGCGCAGGCGGCATACGACTACGTGCTGCAGGTCTGGGTCTGAAGCGCGCGGTTCTGCTGCTGTTCCTCGCCGCCTGGACCGCGGCGTGGGCGCAGTCCTATCCCGCCAAGCCGGTGACGCTGGTCGCGCCCTCCACGCCCGGCAGCGCGCCCGACGTGCTCGCGCGCGTCATGGCGCAGAAGCTCGCCGAGCAGCTCGGGCAGCAGGTGGTGGTGGTGAACCGCCCCGGCGCCGGCACCAACATCGGCACGCAGGCGGTGGCGCAGGCGGCGCCCGACGGCTACACGTTGCTGCTCGGCTCGATCGCCAACACGCTCAACCCGCACATCATGAGCAACGTCGGCTATCGCATCGAAGAGTTCGCCGCCATCTCGAGCGTCGCCGCCGCGCCCGACGTGCTGGTAGTGCATCCGTCGGTCGCGGCGACGAATGTCGGCGAGCTGATCGCCCTGCTGAAGGCGAAGCCCGGCACGCCGGCAGGCCACGCGGGCATCGGCACCACGCCGCACCTTTCCCTCGAGATGTTCCGCCGCGCCACCGGCGTCGAGCTCACGCTGATTCCGTTCAAGGGCGGCGGCGAGGCGCAGCAGGGCATCCTCGGCGGCCAGGTGCCCTTCATGTTCGCCACCACCATCGGCATCCTGCCGCGCGTGCGCAGCGGCCAG
>DASWER010000419.1:0-7041 GCA_036394655.1 Burkholderiales bacterium | reverse complement strand
GAAGGGCCGGCCCGGCAAGGGGCCGGGCGAATACCTGGTGCGGCTCGATCTCGACATGCCGGGCGAATGGGCGCTGCGGGTGCGCTTGAGCGCGCCGGTGCGCGACCAGGTCACGCTGCATTACGCGTTCGATGAGCGCGGCGCGCGCGCCGTGCGCCGACGCTAATACGATTTCGGCAGCCCCAGCACCTTCTCTGCGATGAAGCAGAGGATGAGCTGCGATGAGATCGGCGCGATGCGCGTGAGCATCACCTCGCGCAGGTAGCGCTCGACGTCGAACTCCTTCGAGTAGCCCATGCCGCCGTGCGTCAGCAGCGCGGTCTCGCAGGCGCGAAAGCCGGCTTCGGAGCACAGGAACTTGGCGCTGTTCGCCTCGGCGCCGCACGGCTTGCCCTGGTCGTAGAGCCAGGCCGCCTTGTGCATCATCAGGTTGGCCGCCTCGAGCTCCATCCAGCGCTCGGCGAGCGGGTGCTGGATGCCCTGGTTCTGGCCGATCGGGCGGTCGAACACGATGCGCTCGTTGGCGTAGCGCGCGGCGCGCTTGAGCGCCACGCGGCCCAGGCCGATCGCCTCGGCCGCGATCAGGATGCGCTCCGGGTTCATGCCATGCAGGATGTAGTCGAACCCGCTGCCCTCTTCGCCCAGCCGGTCCTCGACTGGAATGCGCAGGTCATCGATGAACAGCTGGTTCGAGTCGACCGCCTTGCGGCCCATCTTCGCGATCTCGCGCACCTCGACGGCTTTGCGATCGAGGTCGCAATAGAACAGGCTCAAGCCCTTGCGCGACGCCTTGCCCTCTTCCATCGGTGAAGTGCGTGCAAGCAGCAGCATCTTGTTCGCCACCTGCGCGGTCGAGATCCAGATCTTCTGGCCCTTGACCACGTAGTGGTCGCCGTGGCGCACCGCCTGCGTCTTGAGCTTGAGCGTGTTGAGGCCGGTATTCGGCTCGGTGACCGCGAAACAGGCCTTGTCGCGTCCCGCGATGAGCGGCGGCAGCCAGCGCCGCTTCTGCTCGTCGCTGCCGTTCACCACCACCGGGTGCAGGCCGAAGATGTTCATGTGCACGGCGGAAGCGCCGGAAAGACCCGCGCCCGATTCCGAAATCGTGCGCATCAGGATCGCCGCCTCGGTGATGCCGAGGCCGGCGCCGCCGAACTCGGTGGGCATCGCGACGCCGAGCCAGCCGGCCTCGGCGAGTGCCTTGTGAAAGTCGTGCGGGAAGCCGCCTTCGGCGTCTTTCTTGCGCCAGTACTCGTCATTGAAGCGCCGGCAGATCGACTCCACCGCGCGCTCGATCTCCTGCTGCTCCTCGGTCATGGCGAAGTTCATCAGCGCACCACCCCAATCTCTTCAAAGCCGAGAATCTCGGCTTCGCTGTAGCCCGCTTCCTTCAGCACTTCGCGCGTGTGCTCGCCGAGCTTCGGCGGCAGGCGCTGCGCCGTGCTGCGCGCGCCATCGAACTTGAGCGGTTGCGCGACGCCCTTGAGCGGCGTCGCGCCGGCCGCCGGATATTCGTAGACCATGCCCACGGCGCTGGTGTGCGGGTGCGCGGACAGCTCGCCGAGCGTATGGACCGGCGAGCACGGAATGCCGGCCTGCCCCAGATCGCGGATCCATTCCTCGCGCGTACGCGCGCGCAGGACCTCGCTCACCAGCTTCACGGTCTCTTCGCGCCGCTGCACGCGCGCGGCATTGGTGGCGAATCGCGCATCGGTGGCGAGCGGCTCGAGCTTCGCGATGCGGCAGAACGCGCGCCACAGGGCGTCGTTGGCCACGCCGAGGATCAGCGGCCGGTCCTTGGTTTCGAAGCACTCGTAAGGACAGAGCGACTCGTGCCCGGAGCCGGCTCTCTCGGGCTCGGTGCCGCGCTGCCAGTACGACTGGAGAAAATAGGCGAGGAACGCAACCGAAGTGTCGAACAGCGAGGCTTCGATGCGCGTTCCCTTGCCGGATCGCGAGCGCTCGAAGAGCGCCGCGAGGATGCCGATCAGCGCATGCAGGCCGGTCGCCTGGTCGACCGGCGAGAACGGGCTGCGCACCGCGTTGCCGCCGCGCTCGCCGGTGATCGACAGCATGCCGCTGAAGGCCTGCAGGATCACGTCGTAGCCCTTGCCTTCGCGCATCGGGCCGGTCGAGCCGAAGCCCGAGATGCTGCAATAGACGATTGCCGGATTGATGGCGCGCACCGAGTCGTAGTCGATGCCCAGGCGCGCCGCGACACCCGGCCCGAAAGTCTCGAGCGCCACGTCGGAGGACTTGAGCAGCCGCGCGCACACTTCGCGGCCCTTGGGCGACTTGAGATCGAGCGCGATGCTGCGCTTGCCGCGGTTGGCGCTGAGGAACACGGTGCCCTCGCCCTGGCGGAAAGGCGGCCACAAGCGCGTGTCGTCGCCATGCTCGAGCGGCTCGACCTTGATCACCTCGGCGCCCATGTCGGCCATGTACTGGGCGCACAGCGGACCCGCGAGCACCTTGGAAAAGTCGAGCACCTTGATGCCCTTGAGCGGTTGAGTCATGCAGATATAAGGCTAATGGTCATCGTACACTCCGGGCAATGTCGATCGACCTCTCTGTCACGGACGGCGTTGCCCTGATCACGATCAACCGGCCCGAGCGCCTCAACGCGCTCGACACCGAGCATTACGCCGGCCTGTCGCAGGCGTGGCAGACGGTGCGCGACGACCGCGCGATCCGGGTCGCGGTGATCACCGGCGCGGGCGAGAAATCGTTCTCGACCGGCGCCGACCTCAAGAGCTTCATCCCGAAGCCGCCCGAGCTCGCCGAGCTGCTGCTGACGCAGAAGTCCCAGCTCCTCAACCGCGGGCTCGAAGTCTGGAAACCGGTGATCGCCGCGGTCAACGGCTATTGCCTGGGCGGCGGCATGACGCTGCTGCTCGCCGCCGACATCCGCGTCGCCGCCGAGCACGCCACCTTCAGCGTTGCCGAAGTGAAGCGCGGCGTGTTCCCCGCCAACGGCGGCACGCAACGCGTCGCCCAGCAGCTGCCGCATGCGATCGCGATGGAAATGCTGCTGACGGGCGAATCGATCGATGCCGCCACTGCCGCGCGCTGGGGACTGGTGAACAAAGTCGTGCCGCTGTCGCAACTCATGGAGAGTGCGATGGATTATGCCAAGCGCATCGCCGCCAACGCGCCGCTCGCGGTGCAGGCGGCGAAGGAGCTGGCGCTACGCAGCCGCGACCTCGATCTGGCGAGCGGGTTGCGGATGGAGCAGCTCTTCCTGCGCCTGCTGCAGGACAGCGAGGATGTACAGGAAGGTGCAGCCGCTTTTGCGGCCAAGCGCAAACCGCAATTCAAGGGACGTTAAATGATCCTGCGTTCTCTGCTCTTTGTGCCCGGCGACAGCGAGCGCAAGCTCGCCAAGGCGCAGCTCTCCAAAGCCGACGCGCTGGTGCTCGACCTCGAGGATGCGGTGGCTGCCGAGCGCCTGCCCGTGGCGCGCGGCATGGTGCGCGACTACCTCAAGTCGAGAACCGATCGCAGCAAGCAGCAGCTCTGGGTGCGTGTTAACCCGCTGCAGACGCCGCTCGCGCTCGACGATCTCGCCGCGGTGATGCCCGGCGCGCCCGACGGCATCATGCTGCCGAAGTGCGACTCGGCGGCGCAGACCGTGACGCTCGACCACTACCTGTCGGCGCTCGAGGCGCGGGAGGGTCTCGCCCGCGGCGCGACCAAGATCCTGCCAGTGGCGACGGAGACGCCGCGCGCGATGTTCGCGCTCGATTCCTACGTTGGGGCGAGCGATCGCCTGGTCGCGCTCACCTGGGGAGCGGAGGATCTCTCGAGCGCCATCGGCGCCAGCACCAACCGGCTGCCCGACGGCGAATACGAGTTCACCTACAAGCTTGCGCGCGCGCTCTGCCTGCTCGGCGCGCATGCCGCCGGCGTCGCCGCGATCGACACGGTCTGGACAAATTTCCGCGATGCCGAAGGCCTCGCCGCCGATAGCCAAGCGGCGCGGCGCGCCGGCTTCTCCGGAAAGATCGCCATCCACCCCGACCAGGTCGACGTGATCAACAGCGCCTTCTCGCCCGACGAGAAGGAAGTCGCCGCCGCACAGCGCGTCATCGACGCCTTCGCTTCAGCGAAAGGCGCCGGCGCCGTCCAGCTCGACGGGCGGATGCTGGACAAGCCGCACCTCACCCAGGCGCAGAAACTCCTCCAGCTTGCCGCGCACCTACGGAGGTAAAGCATGCTCACACGTCTTTTGCTGATATTCGCAGCGCTCTCGTCCTCGGCCTCGTGGTCGCAGCCCTATCCCGCCAAGCCGGTGAAATTCGTGGTGCCGTTCGCCGCCGGGAGCGCGACCGACATTGCGGCGCGCATGATCGCCGAAGAGCTGCGCGCCGGCATGGGCCAGTCGTTCGTGGTCGAGAACAAGCCCGGCGGCTCGGGCCAGATCGCGGCGGAAACCGTTGCCAAGTCGCCCGCCGACGGCTACACGCTGCTTTTCACCACGAACACCACGCACTCGGCGAATCCGTTCCTCTTCAAGACGCTGCGCTATGACCCGGTAAAGGATTTCGCGCCGGTCGCGCGCATCATGTACATCCCGGTGGTGCTGGTGGTGGATCCGAAGCTGCCGATCCACAGCCTCGCCGATCTGATCGCGCAGGCCAAAGCCCAGCCGGGGAAGTTGAGCTTCGGCTATGGCAACAGCATCGGACAGGTCGTGGGCGCCTCGGTCGCGCACACCGCGAAACTCGACGTCGTCACCGTGCCCTACAAGAGCACGCCTCAAGCCATGACCGATGTCCTCGGCGGGCAGGTTTCCTACACGGTAGCCGACATGGCTTCGGGCAATGCGAATATCAAGTCGGGCAAGCTGCGTGCGATCGCGGTGTCGAGCGCCAAGCGCTCATCGCTGATTCCCGAGGTTCCCGCCATTGCGGAAACGCCGGGATTCCAGGGCTTCGACCTTTCGGCCTGGCTTGCGATCTTCGCGCCCGCCGGCACCTCGAACGACATCATCCATGCGCTGAACGCCGAGACCAACAAGGCGCTCGCAAGACCCGCGATCAAGGAGCGCATCGCCCAGTTTTTCGCCGAGCCCGCTCCGAGCTCGCCGGAAGAGCTCGGCGAGTTCGTCAGACAGCAGCTCGGCGCCTGGGGCTCGCGCATCAAGCAAGCAGGCATCGAACCCGAATAAGCGAGGAGACTGCCTATGCCCGGCCTGTATTTCGAAGAGCTCACCGTCGGAAAGCAATTCAAGCATCCGATCCGCCGCACCGTGACGGAGGCGGACAACGTGTTCTTTTCCGCCCTGACCCACAACCCGGCGGCCCTGCACCTCGACGAAGAGTATTGCCGCAGCCACACCGAGTTCGGCCAGCGCATCGTGAACAGCTGTTTCACCCTGGGACTGGTCGTCGGCATCTCGGTGGGCGACACCACACTCGGCACCACGGTCGGCAATCTCGGCTGGGACGAGGTCAGGTTCCCGAAGCCGGTGTTCCACGGCGACACGATTCGCGTCGAGAGCGAGGTCCTTGAGGCAAGGGCGAGCAAATCCCGGCCCGACAACGGCATCGTGATCTTCGAGCACCGCGGCTATAACCAGCGCGACGAGCTCGTCATGACCTGCAAGCGAAGCGCGCTGATGCTGCGCCGTTCCGCCGCCGCGCAATAGGCGTGCTGTCGGACGCGATCCGGCCCGGCGACGGCATCCTCTGGGGCCAGGCCTGCGCCGAGCCCCAGACGCTGGTCGAAGCGCTGCTCGCGCAACGCGCGGCGCTGACGGGCTGCAGCGTATTCCTCGGCATCAACTACTCCGGCAGCGTAAGACCGGAGCACGCCGACCATCTGCGGCTCTCCGCCTACTGCGGCATCGGCCATAACCGCGCGCTCGCCGATGCCGGCGTGCTGGACATACTGCCGGTGCCGTACTCGCAGCTCGGCGGCCTGATCCGCGACCGGCGGATACGCGCTGATGTCGTGATGGTCCAGGTGAGCCCGCCGAACGCGCGCGGCGAGTACAGCCTTGGCCTCGCTGCCGACTATCTAGTGCCTGCCATGGAGGTCTGTCGCGCGATCGTCGCTGAGGTCAACGACCAGGTGCCCTGGACCTGGAGCGAGCGCCTCCTCAAGGAGGACGATTTCGACCTCCTCGTGCATACGTCGCGCGCTCCGCTGCAGGCGCCCTATCGACTCGGTGAGCTGGAAGGCGCGATAGCGGGTGCCGCCGCGGCTTTGGTTCCCAATGGCGCCACGGTGGAGTTCGGCATCGGCGCGCTGCCCGATGCGGTCTGCAGCGCACTCGGCGGGCACATGGACCTCGCGATCCACTCCGGCACGGTCGGCGACGGCGTGGTCGATCTCCTGCGGCGCGGCGTTGCTCGGCAGGTGGACGCGGCCATGCTGGTCGGCACGCGCAAGCTCTACGACTTCGCGCGCGACAATCCAGCGATTCGCCTGCGCTCCTCCGAGTACACGCACAGTCCGCGCGTGCTGGAGACGCTCAAGCGATTCGTGGCAATCAACTCGGCGGTCGAGGTGGACCTGACCGGGCAGGTCAATGGCGAGATGGCGCGCGGCAGCTACGTCGGCGCGGTCGGCGGCGCGCCCGACTTCATCCGCGCGGGCAATCAGTCGCCCGGCGGACTGTCGATCATCGTGGTGCCGGCGGCGCGCGTCGTCGAGCGCTTGTCGGGGCCGGTATCGGTGCCGCGCAGCGATGCGGGCGTCGTCGTCACCGAGCGCGGCGCCGCCGACCTGCGCGGTTGCACGCTGGCCGAGCGCGAGCGCCGCATGCGGAAAATCAGCGGAAATTCCTGAGCGCCGGCACGGTCCAGAACGGCGTCGAGGCGATCACTACGCAGACCATGGCGACCCCAAGGCCCGCGCGGTAGCCGCCGGTGAGGTCGTGCAGCAAGCCGCCCATCAGCGAGCCGAACGCCGCGCCCACCGCATTGCTCGCGTAGATGGTGCCGTAGATCGTGGCCACGTTCGGCCCGGCGAAGGTGCGCGTGGAAATCGAGGACACGATCGGGCCGCGCACACCCATGCACAGCCCGAATATCG
>DASWER010000418.1:0-3469 GCA_036394655.1 Burkholderiales bacterium | reverse complement strand
CCGCAGCTGGTCTGGGCAGCCACGCCGGACGGCGCGACCGATTACTTCAGCACCCAATGGACCGAATACACGGGGGTACCGGAAGCCGGCCTGCTCGGCTGGCGCTGGATGGAGGTGCTGCACCCGGACGACCTGGAAAATGCCCGGCAAGTTTGGGCAGATGCGGTGGCGGGACGCCGGCCCTATGACGTGGAATACCGGGTTCGCCGGCATGACGGAGCGTACGGCTGGTTCAAGACGCGAGGCACGCCGATTCGCGACCGCGAAGGCCGGATCAGCAAATGGTTCGGCAGCTGCACCGACATCACCGACCGGAAGCGCGCGGAAGAAGCGCTCCACCACAGCGAGCAAGCGCTGCGTCGGGCCCGCGACGAGCTCGAGGTGAAGGTGGCGGAACGGACCGCCGAATTGCAGCGCAGCGAGGCCTATTTGGCTGAAGCGCAGACGCTGAGCCGTACCGGCAGCTTCGGCTGGTTTGTTTCGAGCGGCGAAATCTTCTGGTCGGAGGAAACCTTTCGCATCTTCGAGTGCGACCGGGCCGTCAAACCAACCATTGAGATCATTCTCCGGGCGACTCATCCGGAGGATGCCGCTCTGGTGGAACAGACAATCGCGCGCGCGTCACAGGACGGGAAGGATTTTGCTCACGAGTATCGACTGTTGATGCCGGACGGCAGAGCCAAGCATGTCGACGTGGTCGCCCATGCCTCGAGAGATGCCGCGGGCAATCTGGAATTTGTCGGTGCGGTGATGGACGTCACGGAGCGCAAGCGCGCGGAGGAGGTGCAGCGGACACAGGTGCGCGAGCGCGAGGAGATGCAGAGGCAGCTGCAGCAGGCGGCGAAGATGGAGGCGATCGGGCGGCTCGCCGGGGGCATCGCGCACGACTTCAACAACATCCTGGGGGCGATCCTGGGCTACGGCGAGATCGCGCAGAAGAACCTGGAAGGCCGCGCGGTGCGCCGGCACGTCGATCAGGTGATGCAGGCCGGGGCGCGGGGCAAGGGGCTGGTGGAGCGCATCCTCGCCTTCAGCCGCAGTGGCCTGGGCGAGCGCGTGCCGGTGCACGTGCAGTCGGTGGTGGAGGAGACCCTCGAGATTCTCGCTGCGTCGCTTCTGCCGCAGGTGCGCCTGGAGAAGCGGCTCGATGCGGGCGATACGGCGGTGGTGGGCGATGCGACCCAGCTGCACCAGGTGGCGATGAACCTGTGCACCAATGCGCTGCAGGCGATGGAGCACGGCGGGGTGCTCACCGTAGTACTTGATCGAGAATCCGTGCCCGAGCGCCGCTTGCTCTCGCACGGCACGCTGCTGCCGGGTCCTTATGTGCGCCTGTCGGTGAGCGACACCGGCAGCGGCATCGCGCCGGCGGTGCTCGAGCGCATGTTCGATCCGTTCTTCACCACCAAGGGCGTGGGCGACGGCACGGGGCTGGGGCTTTCGCTAGTGCACGGCATCGTCGCCGACTTCGGCGGCGCCATCGATGTCACGACCCAAGCCGGCGTGGGCACCACCTTCACCGTCTGGCTGCCGGCCTCGGGCGAGACACCCAGGCTCCTGGCCGAGCCCGTGGGGGAGCTGCCGCAAGGCAACGGCGAGACGGTGATGATCGTCGACGACCAGCGCTCGCTGGTCGCGCTGGCCGAGGAGACGCTCGCCGCGCTGGGGTACGAGCCGGCCGGCTTCACCTCGAGCGTCGCCGCGCTGCAGGCGTTCCGCGCCGACCCGCAGCGCTTCGACCTCGTGCTCACCGACGAAACCATGCCGGACATGAGCGGCGTGGAGCTTGTGCGCGAGGTGCGGCGCTTGCGGCCCGAGCTGCCGATCGTGCTGATGAGCGGCTACAGCGGCGCGCAGCTCACCGAGCGGGCGCGCGCCGCGGGCGCGGGCGAGGTGCTGCGCAAGCCGCTGGTACGCCGCGACATCGCCGAAGCCCTCGCGCGCGCCCTGCAATGATTATCGCCGGGTCACTAGGTGCCGCGTACCTCGAGCATGTCTCTTGGGTCGAGAACCGCATCCTGATTGCGCAGGGCGGATTGCACCTTGCGGACGTCGACCGTGCCGTCATTCGCGAAGAGGGCGGCTGCGACGCCCGCCGCCTGGCCCGTCGCGAAGGATGTGCCCATGACGCGCAGACTGGCGCCGGCCCGCTGATCTCCGTCGGCGGTGCGGCCGGCGGCGAACAGGTTGGCCGTGTCACGGCTTCTGAGGCAGTCCAGCGGGATCGAATAAGCGGTGCCGCCCGGCGGCGCTTCGAATGTGCTCCCGAACGTCTCGCGATCGTGCCATTCGACGCCCCAAGCGCCGAGCGCCACGGTGTCGGATCGTTCGCGCCCTGCGCGGACGTCCTGCCATTTGAGCTGTTCGACAGCGTTGATGTGGCGTGACTCCCGCGTTCCGAACTGGGGTCCGGTGGAAACGAGATAGGCGCGCTCGCATCCGGGCATTGTTCGAAGGATTTCGAGATACGCATAGGCCTGGACACGTCCCTCGAGCTCCGCCTTGCTGAGGCTGCGCACATCGCGCGGATCGTAGTCGGCCGATGCAAGATAGGAGCAGACGTCGCCCGATATGGGCAGACGCGCGAATACGCTCGCATCCTTCGTCAGCGGGCGTCCGGCAGCGCGCGCCTGGTCCACGGCCCGCTTGAACCGTTCCGGGTCAATCTCGACGCTGGCCGGTATTCCGCCGTAGCGCGTGCCGAGTGTGCCCAGGTTGGCATGACCGTGATTCCCATAGCGCACCGACGCTCCCGCAAACGTCGCGAGATCGCAGTCGCCGCTCGCATCGACCCATACCCTGGCCCTGACGCTGTGGCGACCACCGTGGTCATCGAACATGATCGAGGTGATCGCGTCGCCTTCGCGGTGCGCCTCGCTCACGAAGCTGTGCAGGAAGACATCGACGCCAGCCTCCGAGCAGAGCCGGTCGAGCGTCAGCTTGACGGCCTCGGGGTCGAACACCACGAACACGCCGCGATGCCGAATGGGCGCGGTCACCGCGTTAAGGCGTCTCAGCCCGTTCAGGACGTCGTCCGCCACGCCCCGTACGGCCTGCTTTGCTGTCTCGCCAAGGGTGAAGAGCCCGCAATACGTCAGTACGTTACGCGCAGTCGCCGCGCCGCCCAGGAAGCCCATCTGCTCGAGGAGCAGCGTCCGAGCGCCGAGCCGCGCGGCGCCGATCGCCGCGGCAACACCCGCGGCGCCGCCGCCGACCACGGCTACGTCATAGGCCTCAGCGTCTCTCGTCTCCATTCAAACAACTCTCGCTAATACTTCCGCGGCGATCAAGTACACGACGAGCACGATGGTGAGCGCAGAGAGCGGCACCACGATGGGGACCCATCGCATGGGATCCGATTGCGCTTTGCCTTGTTCCATGGCGCCACTCTGACGCCGGCACGTGCCGGCGCGATTTCAGAACTGTTACGGACGCAACCGCGCGGGTAACGCTCGCGAAACCGCGCGCC
>DASWER010000417.1:0-2900 GCA_036394655.1 Burkholderiales bacterium | reverse complement strand
CAGGGCTACGACACCGAGCTGGGCGATGCGGCGGGCGCGCTCTCCCCGGGCCAGCGCCAGCGCATTGCGCTGGCGCGCGCGCTCTATGGCGAGCCGCGCCTCGTGGTGCTGGATGAGCCCAACGCCAATCTCGACGCGGAGGGCGAACAAGCGCTGGCGGCGACGCTGCGCGGACTCAAGGAGGAGGGCGTGACGCTGGTGGTCATCGCCCATCGGCCGTCGCTGCTCGACAGCGTCGACAAAGTGCTGGTGCTGCGCGACGGCGCGGTCGAGGCCTTTGGTGCACGCTCGGAGGTCCTGCAGCGGGTCGTGAGGCGCGCGGCATGAGCGAGCTCAAGCGCCTGGTCGGCGCGGGTCTGTTCATTCTCCTGGCCGGCATCATCGCGCTGGGCGGCTGGACCGCGCTCGCGCCGCTGACCGGCGCGATCGTTGCCCCGGCCTTCGTCAAGGTCGATCTCAACCGCAAGGTGGTGCAGCACCAGGAAGGCGGCATCGTGCGTGAGATCCGCGCGCGCGACGGCGACCGCGTGAAGCAGGGCCAAGCCTTGATCGTGATCGAGGACGTAAGAGTCGACGCCTCGCTCGATCTTCTGAGCATCCAGCTCATCGCCGAGCGCGCCAGGGCGGCGCGGCTCGCCGCCGAAGCGGCCTATGGGCAGAAGGTGCCATTCCCCGCCGACGTGCTCGGCCGCGAGCGCGAGCCGCGGGTGGCGGAAGTCCTCGAGCGCGAGCGTGCGCTGTTCCGCTCGCGCCGCGAAGCGGTCGAGAGCCAGATCACCTCGCTGCGCGCGCAGATCCACGAAGGCGGCGCCGAAGTCGAGGCCGTCGGCGCCCAGATCGCCGCCGAAGAGCGCGCCATCGCGCTGCAGAAGGAGGAGCTCCAGGCGAACGAAGACCTCCTGAAGCAGAACTACGTACAGAAGATCCGCGTGCTGACGCTGCAGCGCGCGGTTGCCGAGTACGAGGCGCGTCACGGCGAGCACCGCGCCGAGCTTTCGCGCTCGCGGCAGAAAGCTTCCGAGCTCGAGCTGCGCATCGTCACGGCACAGAACACCTACCGGCAGAGCGCCGTCGACGAGCTGAAGGACACCACGGCGCGCATTTTCGATGTCGAGGAGCGCCTGCGGCCTTCGCGCGATGCCGCCAAGCGCCAGCAGGTGCTGGCGCCGATCGACGGCGAGGTGGTGGGCCAGAAGGTGTTCACCGCCGGAGCGGTGGTAGGCCCGCGCGACGTGCTGATGGAGATCGTGCCCAGGGACAACACGCTGATCATCGAAGCGCGCATCCGCCCCGAGGACATCAACCATGTGCTCAAAGGGTCCGCAGCCGATATCCGGCTCACCGCGTACAAGCAGCGCACCACGCCGCTCGTGCAGGGCGTGGTGAACTACGTCTCGGGCGATCGCCTGGTCGATCCGCAGAACAACTCGGCGTACTACGTCGCGCACATCGCGGTCGCGCCCGGCGGCCTGGGCGAGCTCAAGATGCAGGCCGGCATGCCGGCGGAAGTATTCATCCGCACCGATTCGCGCAGCGCGCTCGACTACCTGCTCGCCCCGGTGACGGCGTACCTGCGCCGGGCGATGCGCGAGCCGGTGTGATGCGGCTGCTTTTCGTCCACCAGAACTTCCCGGGCCAGTATCGCCACATCGCCGGGCACTACGCGGCGCAGGGCCACGAGGTGGTCGCGATCGGCGAGAAAAAGAACCTGGCGCACACCTTCCGGGTTCCAGGCGTGCGCCTGTGCGCATACGAGGTACCCGAGCTGAAGGCGGCCGGGATGGATGCCAACCTGGCGCGCGCGATTCATCGCGGGCGCTGCGTGGCGGCCGCGGCGACCGGCCTCAAGCGCGAGGGATTGGTCCCCGATGTGATCTTCACGCACATCGGCTGGGGCGAGGCGCTTTTCCTCAAAGACATCTTTCCCCAAGCGCGCGTGCTGCTCTATTGCGAGTTCTTCTATCGCGCGCGCGGCGGCGACCTGGGCTTCGATCCCGAGTTCCCGGTGACGCCGGAAAAGATCCTGCGAGTGCGCACCATGAACGCGCCGCTCCTCATGGCGCTCGACGCCTGCGACCTCGGTCTTGCACCGACGCGCTGGCAGCATCACCAGTTCCCGTCGGTCTACAAGCCACGCATCGCCGTGATCCACGACGGCATCGACACCGACGTGGCGAGTCCCGGGGCGCCGAACGGCGAGGAGCTCATCACCTACGTGGCGCGCAATCTCGAGCCCTATCGCGGCTTCCATGTCTTCATGCGCGCGATTCCCGAGATCCAGCGCCGGCGGCCCAAGGCGCGCATCGTCATCGTCGGCGGCGACGAGGTCAGCTACTCGCCGCGGCTTCCGCCCGGCCAGACCTATCGCCAGCACCTGCTGAAGAAACTCGACGGCAAGATCGATCTCTCCCGCGTCGACTTCCTCGGCCGCATCCCGTACAAGGATTACCTCGCGCTGCTGCGCCGCTCGGCGGTGCACGTGTACCTCACTTACCCGTTCGTGCTCTCCTGGTCGCTGCTCGAAGCGATGTCGGCCGGCTGCCTCGTCGTCGGTTCGCGCACGCCGCCGGTCGAGGAGGCGATCCGCGACGGCGACAACGGGCTGTTGGTCGATTTCTTTTCGCCGGAGGCGATCGCCGAAAAAGTCGATTACGCGCTCGGCCACCAGGCGGAGCTGCGGCCCCTGCGCGAGCGCGCGCGCGACACGGTAGTGCAACGCTACGACCTGAAGCGCGTCTGCCTGCCCGCGCAGCTGCGCTTCGTCGAGGCGCTACAGGGTCAGCGTGCCGACGCTCGTGCCGCCGCAGACGTACAGCACCTGCCCGGTGACAAAGCCGGCGTCGCGGTCGGCGAAAAACATGACTGCCCGGGCAACGTCGTCGGGCTGACCTAGCCGCTTC
>DASWER010000416.1:0-2506 GCA_036394655.1 Burkholderiales bacterium | reverse complement strand
GTGCTCGATGAAGACGCTCGCCGCGGTGGCGCATGCGCACGCCGACGACCTCGTCTCGCGCGCTGCCGATGTGGTGCTGAAGGAGCGCCGGCGGCTGGTGCTGGTGCCGCGCGAGACGCCGCTCAACCTGGCGCATCTGCGTAACATGGTTGCGGTGACCGAGATGGGCGGCATCATCATGCCGCCGATGCCGGCGTTCTATGCCCAGCCCAAGACGCTCGACGATCTCGTCGCGCACACCGTCGGCCGCATCCTCGATCTCTTCGGCCTGCGCTCCACCAAGGTGAAGCGCTGGCAGGGGCTCAAAGGAAATCCCGCAGCGCCTGATTGAATTTCTCGGGCTGCTCGACGTTGGCGATGTGCGCCGCCTCCTTGAGCATCACCAGCTTCGCTCCCGGAATGTTCTCGCCGAGGTACTTGGTGCCCGGCGCCGACGGATCGGCTTCGCCCGCGATGGCGAGGACCGGCAGCTTGATCTCCTTCAGCCGCGCGGTGGTGTTGAGCTTCATGATCGCCTGTCCGCAGCCGACGTAGCCGGCGACCGGCGTATTGGCGATCAGCTCGGCGATCTTCTTCGCCTGCGGGCTTTCGCGGAACGCCGGCGTGAACCAGCGCTCCATGGTCGAGGGCACCAGCGGTTTCATGCCTTGGGTCTGCGCAATCTGGATGCGTTCTTCCCACTGCTTGATCGCTTCCGGCGGCTGCGAATGGCCGGTGTCGGCGAGCACCATCTTCTCGAACATCATCGGCTGCTTGAGCGCCAGCGTCTGGCCGATCATGCCGCCGATGGAAAGGCCGACGTAGCGCGCGCGCTTGATGCCAAGCTCCCGCATCAGCCCGAGCACGTCGTCCGCCAGCATTTCCAGCGTATACGGGACCGCCGGCGCCGCGCTCGCGCCATGGCCGCGCATGTCGTAGTTGAGGATGCGGAAGCGACTCTTGAAGGCCGCGACCTGCGGGTCCCACATGCGCACGGTGCAGGCGAGCGAGTGGCTCAAGATCAGCCACGGCGCGCCTTCCTGGCCGCTCAGTTCACAGTGGATCTCGGTGCCATTGACCTTTGCCTTCATGCTTCCTCCACGATAAGGGGAATCAACATCTCGTCCTCGTGCGTGCCGCCGTGGTTGCCGATGTGCAGCCAGCGCGGCTCGCCCGGGGTCCAGTCCTTTACGGTATAGCGCTTGCGCATCACGATGGCGACGTCGCCGACGCGCTCGGCGAAGCGCGGATGCGGCTCGCCGGGCCCGAACCAGCCTTCGTCGACCAGCTGCGCGCTCGGCATCACGTCGGCCCGCTCGCCGAGCCAGTCCTTTGCCTTTTGCAGAAAATCGCCTGGCGAATGCACGTGGCAATAGGCGACCCGACGCTCGCCGCACAATGGATATTTGAGGAACGGGAAAAGACTATTCGGCAGCTCGAGCGATTCCTCGGCGGCCACGTCGATGAAGCCATGGTCGGCCGTCGCGACCACGATGCTGTCGGTGCCGGCCAGCCGCTGCAGCAGCGCGCCGAATGCCGCATCGATGGTCTCGAACTCGCGCGCGGCCTGCGGGCTTTCGCAGCCGAAGCGATGCGAGGTGGCGTCGTAGTGCGGCCAGTAGGCGTAGATGAACTTGCGCTCGTCGCTCGATTTGACCGCGCGCTCGACCTGCGCCACGAGCTCATCCGCATTGTCGTAGGCGAGGCGCTCGGCGCCGCGGCAGTGCACGCTGTTGTACTGCGAATCGATGATTTCGCGGTCGCTGACGACGCTGCACCTGGCCGGCACGCTGCCGAAAAGGGAGGGCACCGTGAATATCTGCTCGGCGCTCACGCCGCGCGCGCTGAGCGGCGCCATGTCGCCGCGGCTGCGAAACGGCAGCGCCGCCGAGACGCAGCCGGCTTCGCCGAAATAAGTGAACCAGCCGGTGAGGCCGTGCTCGAGCGGCGTGCGGCCGGTATAGGAAGTCGTGATCGCCGATGCCGTGGTCGAGGGAAATACCGATGTCATCGCCGCACGACGCCGGCGCCAGAGCTCGCTGCCGGCGCCATGGCGCATGAGGTAGTTGTCGCCGAGACCGTCGATGATGAGCAGCACGACATTTCTCGCCGTCGCCGCGACCGCGAAATTTCGTAATGGTTCATGCAGCGGTTTTCCGCCGCGTGAAGCGACCACCGACGCGACCAGATTGACGAGGCTGCCGCCCGCATAGTCAGGTCGCATGCCTTGATTTTAGGGGTAGAATCAATCATCCCCATCTGAGGCTTTCGCCATGCGGCACGAAGTGCACATCCACGCCGACATTCCGATTCTCGAGGGCGTCTCGCGCCGGCAGATCGAGCAGGCGTTCGCGCCGCTGCTCGAGTATCTCGATGCCGACGGTCTGGGCGACGTGAAGAGCCTCGAGCAGGACGAGCCGGGCTTCAAGTTCGACGAGAAGGAATTGATCCTCTACGTCTGCTGGACCGGCGAAGTCGGCCGCAGCTTCCACGGCGCGCTCGAGGCGGCGCTCGAGAGCCTCGGGCC
>DASWER010000415.1:0-6398 GCA_036394655.1 Burkholderiales bacterium | reverse complement strand
GAAGGTGACCTGGATCTGCACGATGCCGTTCGAGCCCGAGGTCGAGCTCATGTAGATCATCTTCTCGACGCCGGTGATGGCGTTCTCGATCGGCGCCGCCACCGTCTGCTCGATCACCTCGGCCGAGGCGCCGGGATAGATGGCCTGCACCGTGACCACCGGCGGCGCGATGTCCGGGTACTGCGCGATCGGCAGGTTGCGCATCGCGGCGAGGCCGGCGAGCACGATGAAGATGGACAGCACCGCCGCAAAAATCGGCCGGTCTATGAAGAAACGCGAAAACATGAGCGGCTACTTCTTCGGTTGGGGTTTTTGTGCCGCAGGCTTGGATTCGGCCGCAGGCTTGGCGCCGGCTTCGGCGATGCGCACCGGCGCTCCGGGTCCGAGGCGCATCAGGCCCTCGACGATCACGCGATCGCCGGGCTGCACGCCCTTGTTGATGACCCAGGCGTCGCCCGCCCAGTCGCCGACCTCGATCGGGCGCGGCTGCGCGGTGTTCTTTTCGTCGACGATGTATACGAGCTTGCCCTGCGGGCCTTCGAGCACCGCGCGCTGCGGCACGGTCACCGCATTGGGACGCATCGCACCGCGCAGGATCACGCGCACGAACTCGCCCGGGCGCAGCACGCCTTTCGGATTCGGCACCTCGGCGCGCGCCTCGCGCGTACCGGTGGTCGGCGAGACGCGCACGTCGGAGAAGTTGAGCTTGCCGGCGTGCTCGTACATGCTGCCGTCGGCGAGCTTGAGCGCCACCTCGAAGGTGCCGTCCTTCGGCAGCGCCACGCGTCCCGCCAGGACCTCCCTGGCGAGCTGCGCCTGCTCGTTGTCGGGAATGCCGAAGTTCACCCAGATCGGATCGACCTGCACCACGGTGGTGAGCAGCATCTCCGGCCCGCTGACGAGCGAGCCTTCCGAGCGCAGCGAGCGGCTGGCGACGCCGGACACCGGCGCTTCCACCTTGGTGTAGTTGAGGTTGAGCCTAGCCTCGGTCAGCCGCGCGCGCGCCGCCTTGAGATCCGCGGCGCTGATCTCCTCGGCGGAGGTGGCGTCATCGTTCTCCTTCTGGCTCACCGCCTTCTCGGCGTAGAGCGGCTTCAACCGCGCCGCGTTGCGCCGCGCCTGCTCGAGGCGCGCCTGCGCCGCGACCACGTCGGCTTCGGCGCGCGCCGCCGCGGCCTCGAACTGCGCCGGGTCGATGCTGTAGAGCGACTGGCCTTCCTTGACCGGCGCGCCCTCGGTGAAGTTGCGCTTGAGGATCACGCCCTGCACGCGGGCGCGCACTTCCACCTCGCGCGAGCCGGCGCTCTGCCCGACGTACTCGAAGGTCAGCGGCAGCGACTGCGCCGTCACCGTCACGGTGCTCACTTCGGGCGGCGGCATGCCCATGCCGGGATGGCCGCCCTTCTTCTCCGAGCCGTTGGAGGGACTGCACGCCGCCAGAACGACCGCAAGCAGCGGGGTAAGCAAGGGGGCACGGCGCATTACGGACTCCTGGAAGGGATTGCCGGCGATGTTACCGAGTAGTAACATCGATGTTACTGATCGGTAACATTGGTTGTCAAGCATGGCTCGTTTGAAACGACAAATGGAGAAACCGCCGCCGCGCGGACGTATTCTGCAGGCGGCGCGCGAGCTTTTCTACCGCGATGGCATCAACGCGGTGAGCGTCGATGCCATCGCCGCCGCTGCCGGCACCAACAAGATGACGCTCTACCGCCATTTCAGCTCGCGCGACGAGCTGGTCGCGGCGTATCTCTCGGCGCTCGCCGCCGAGGGCGAAGGGGTGTGGGACGAGGCGCGCGCCGAGCACCCCGGCGACGCCGAGGCGCAGCTGCGCTATCTGCTGCGGCAGGTGTCTCAATGGGCGAGCGAATCGAGCGTGCGCGGCTGCGCGCTCGCCAACGCCGCGGTCGAGCTCGCCCGGCGCAAGCACCCGGCGCGCCGGGTGGTCGAGGTGCACAAGCGCCGCCAGCGCGAGCGCCTGGTCGCGCTGGTGCGCGAGGCGGGATACGCGAGGCCGGAGCGGGTCGCCGACGAGCTCTTCCTGCTGGTGGAAGGGGCGCGCGTCACCCTGCAAAGCGTCGGCCCCGGGGGCCCCGGCGCCCGACTGTATGCCCTGGTCAGCGAGTTGCTCGACTCGGCGCCCAAGAGAAAAACGGTCAAGACGTAGCACTTCTCACGACCTCCTACCCCTTGTCGTTCAGGGCAGGACGAAATCGACAGGCCGGGCGATTTTTTTGTGGCTAGCCCAGGTCGCGCGAGGTCTCGATGATGCGCGAGACCAGGCCGTAGTCGATGGCTTCTTCCGCGTTCAGCCAGAAATCGCGCTCCATGTCGATGAGCACCTTCTGGACGTCCTTGCCGGTCTGCCTGGCGATGACGCGCGCGATGCGCTCGCGCGTGCGCAGGATCTCCTTCGCCTGGATGGCGATGTCGGTCGCCGGTCCGCCGGCGCCGCCGCCGGGCTGGTGAATCATGAAGCGCGTGTTCGGCAGGCAGACGCGGCGCTCCTTCGGCGCGGCGAGGAAGACGTGCGTGCCGGCGCTCGCCACCCAGCCGGTGCCGACGGTGGTGATCTTCGAGCGCACGAAGCGGATCACGTCGTGGATCGCGTCGCCCGATTCGACGTGGCCGCCGGGCGAGGAGATCAGCACGGTAATCGGCGCGTCGGACTCCTCGGCGAGCGCGATCAGGCGCGTGCAGGTGCTGCGCGCCACGGCGTGGTTGATCTCGCCGAACACCAGCACGAAGCGCGACTTGAAGGCGAGCCGCTCGGCGATCACGTCTGGCCGTTCCTCGGGCTCGGGCTTTTCCTCGTTGGCGTCCATCGGGTCTCCTGGAAAGGTCAGGCATGGTACAACGCCCGCGCGGCGGCCTTTCGATTCAGTGGCTTGCAATTTTCATTGCGGCGCGCGGCCGGGCGTTATATTTTTTTCCGGCGATGACGGCGAAGCGCTTTGCCCGGGAGTCCGACCTCGGCCTGAGGGAGCGGGACTATGCGCTGCTGCGCCGCCTCGACACGCCGCAGAAGATCCAGGCCTACCTGCACGACCTCAAGCAGAACTTCGAGCTCGACGGCGACAGCTGCCGGCCGGTGCGCGAAGTGCTGCGCACCCAGCGCGCGCACTGCATCGAGGGCGCCATGCTCGCCGCCGCGGCGCTGTGGGTGCACGGCGAGCCGCCGCTGCTGCTCGACATGCGCGCCGAGCGCGACTTCGACCATGTCGTCGCGCTGTTTCGCCGCAACGGCCGCTGGGGCGCGATCTCCAAGACCAACGGCATCGGCCTGCGCTGGCGCGACCCGGTCTACCGCAGCCTGCGCGAGCTGGCGATGTCGTACTTCCACGAGTACACCAACCGGCGCGACCACAAGACGCTGCGCGAATACTCGGTGCCCTTCGACCTGCGGCGCATGGACAGCTCGCTCTGGGTCAGCGGCACCAAGAACTGCTGGGACGTGGGCGAGAAGCTCGACGAGCTGCGCCATTTCAAGCTGGTGAGCGGCCGCCACCTGAAGGCGGTGAGCCGGCGCGATCCGTTCGAGCGGCGGGCGAGCAGCCTGCTTCAGTATCGCAAGCCGCGCGCGCTCATCGAGAAGCAGCTCGCGCGGCTCAAGCGCAAGCGCAAGAAGTAGTCGTTACTTTTCCTCGACCTTGCCGATCTTCTCCACCGCCGTCTTGAGGCGCGCGGCATCGCGCTCCCAGTACTTGGCGAATTCGGGCGCGTCGAGGTAGGCGACGGGCGTCGAGACTTTTTCCATCGCCGCCTTGAAGTCCTCGGAGGTAGCCGCGTCCTTGACCGCAGTCCTTAGCTTTTGAATGACAGGCGGCGGCGTCGAGACCGGCACGAAGATGCCGGTCCAGATGTAGAACTCGGCGTCGTAGCCGAGCTCCTTGAAGGTCGGGATCTCGGGCAGGAGCTTCAGGCGCTCGGTGCTCCAGCTCGCGAGCGCGCGCATCTTGCCGCCCCTGATCTGGCCGATGGCCGCCGCCGGACCCGAAGCGAGCGCCTCGACCTGGCCGCCGAGCAGCGCCGTCACCGCCGGGCCGCCGCCCTGATACGGCACGTGGAACAGCTTGATGCCGGCGGCGTCGGCAAAAATCTCCATCGCGACGTGCAGCGTGCCGTACACGCCGGAGGAGGAGTAATTGATCTTCCCCGGGTTCGCCTTTGCGGCGTCGACGAAATCCTTCACCGTCTTGTACGGTCCGTCGGCGCGCACCACCAGCACCGTCGGGTCCGCCGTGACCAGCGCGATCGGCGCGAAATCCCTGAGTTCATAAGCGGGCTGCCGGCCCTGCACGCGGTCGGACACCGGGAAGATCGAGATCGAGGAGAGGCCCATCAGGATGGTGTAGCCATCCGCCGGCCCCTTGGCCACCGAGGCCATGCCGACCGCGCCGCCGGCGCCCGGCCGGTTGATGAGCACGATCGGCTGCTTAAGCGCCTTCTCCATGATCGACGCCAGCGGACGGCCGACGATCTCGGCGACGCCGCCCGGCGGGAACGGCACCACCATGGTGATCGGCTTCGACGGGTAATCCTGCGCCGCAGCCGTGATGCTGAGCGCGAGCAGCGCGAATAACAGCGTGGTTCTCATGGACTCCTCCTCGGGGCAAAGATACACGCTGTTACATCTCTTGCACTTTCTGGGTTCACTTCGGGGGGCATCGCGCGTGAAATGGACATCGCAACCACGTAACGGAGTTAGCCATGCTGAAAAGACTTCTTCTCGCCGCCGCCGCCCTTACCGCATCATCGGCCGCGCTCGCCCACGACGGCTGGCGCGATGAGCACGAGGGCTGGCGCCGCGAGCACCAGGGCTGGCGCCACGAGCAGCGCTATTACCCGTATCAGTCCTATTACTACGCGCCGCGCCCGGTTTATGTAGTGCCGGCGCCGCGAGTCGTGTACGCGCCGCCTCCCCCGGTCGCGTACCCGTACTACGCGGCGCCGGTCGTAGTGCAGCCGGCTCCGATGTACTACCCGGCGCCGGCGTACCCCGCTGCGCCCGGGATCTCGGTCCGCTTCAATTTCCCGCTGTAGACTTGGCGGGAGACTGAAAGGAGACCGATGGAACGGCGCACGCTGCTGAAAGCCCTGGGTCTGGCGATGTTCGCCAGAGAAGCGATCGCCGCGCCTCCGAAGACCATGAAAGGCGTCGAAGAGCTGGAAAAGAACTGGAAGAGCTTCCTGCCGGCGGGGGCGAGCGTGCCCTCGCCGAGCGAGCCGGTGAAGCTGTCGAAGGACGAGTGGAAGAAGAAGCTGCCCGCCGAGTCCTTCCACGTGATGCGCGAGGAAGGCACCGAGCGCGCCGGCACCAGCCCGCTCAACGACGAGAAGCGCGCCGGCGTGTTCGCCTGCGCCGGCTGCGGGCTGCCGCTCTTCACTTCCGAGATGAAGTACGAGTCGGGCACCGGCTGGCCGAGCTTCTTCACCACCATCCCCGGCGTGTTCGAGACCAAGAAGGACTTCTACCTGATCTACCCGCGCGTCGAGTACCACTGCATGCGCTGCGGCGGCCACCACGGCCACCTGTTCGACGACGGGCCGCAGCCCACCGGCAAGCGCTACTGCAACAACGGCGTGGCGCTGAAGTTCATCCCGAAGGACGCCAAGGCCTAGCGGCTTGGACCGGCGGGGGTAAGACGCAGGTCTTCCTCCAGCGGCGGCGCCGGGAAGTGGAAGCGCACCGGCCCGTCGGGCAGCGCGTTGACGAATTGCCGCAGGTAGGCGCTGTTCGACGACTTGATTTCCTGCGGCGTGCCTTTGCCGACGATGGCGCCGTCGGAGATGACGTAGGCGTAATCGGCGACCGCCAGCGCTTCCTTCACATCGTAGGTCACCACGATCGAGGTCAGCTCGAGCGCCTCGTTCAGGTCCTTGATCAGGTGGCAGACGTGGTTGAGCGAGATCGGATCGAGCCCGGCGAAGGGCTCGTCGTACATCATCAGCTTCGGGTCGGTGGCGATGGCGCGCGCCAGTGCCACCCGCCGGACCATGCCGCCGGAGAGGTCATTCGGCATCATGTCGCGCGCGCCGCGCAGCCCGACCGCGTGCAGCTTCATCAGCACCATGCGGCGCACCAGGTCTTCGGGCAGCTTGAAGTTCTCGCGCAGCGGGAACGCCACGTTGTCGAACACCTTGAGATCGGTGAACAGGCCCGCGTTCTGGAACATCATGCCGATCTCGAGGCGCAGGCGGTACAGGTCCTCGGAGGAGAGCTGATGCACGTCGCTGCCGGCGACCTTGATGGTGCCCTTGGAAGGCCTGAGCTGCCCGCCGATCAGCCTGAGCAGCGTCGACTTCCCGGAGCCGCTCGCCCCGAGGATCGCCACCACGTGTCCGGGCGGAATGTGCAGCGACAGGCCGCGGAAGATCTCGAGATCGCCGTACGA
>DASWER010000414.1:0-18673 GCA_036394655.1 Burkholderiales bacterium | reverse complement strand
ACGGTGCGGCCGCCGAGCTCGCCGAAGTGATCCTGCAGCTTCCAGGCGTCGAGCCACCGCCCCGCGTGGACCGCGGCGCTCAACTGCGGCAGGCGTCGCAGGCAGGCGAGCATAAGGAGCAGCGTCATCTCGGCGACCGCGCGGCTGTTGGTGCCCGGCAGGTTGCACACCGCGATGCCGCGGCGCTTCGCCGCTTCGATATCGATGGTGTTCACGCCGCTGCCGATCTTCTGGATCAGCTTCAGCTTCGGCGCACGCGCGATGATCTCCGCCGTGACCGGCTTCAGCACATGCCATAGCACTTCGACCTCGGGCAGCAGGACGCTGAAGCGCCGCTCATCGCTCTCCGGGCATAGCTCGACGCCCAGCGGATGCAGTTTCTCGATCAGGGCATTGCTACCGTCGAAGTGGAGAACGACTTTCAAATGAGAAAAATGGGGTCCGTCCCTACTTAAAGAGTTTGCGGGCGGGGAAGGGCAGGGCCTTGGCGCCAAGCGTTTCCTCGATGCGCAGGCCTTCGTTCCACTTCGCCATGCGCTCGGAGCGCGAGAAGCTGCCGACCTTGAGCTGGCCGACGCCCCAGCCCACCGCGAGGTGCACGATGGAGACGTCCTCGGTTTCGCCCGAGCGCGCCGAGACGATGGCGCGGTAGCCGGCTTCACGGGCGGCGTCCCAGCAGGCGAGCGTCTCGGTGAGCGTGCCGACCTGGTTCGGCTTGAGGAGCACGGTGTTGCACGCGCCGTTCGCGCTCTTCACCCGGTCGGCCGAGGTGACGAAGAAATCGTCGCCCACGACCTGGATGGAAGTCGCCTTGGTAAAGGCGCGCATCGCGTCGGCATCGTCCTCGGCGAAAGGATCCTCGATCGACACGATCGGATAGCGCTCGATCCAGCGCGCGAGCATGGCGTGGAGCTGCTCTGCAGTGAGGCTGCGGTTTTCCAGCGCCAGGTGATAGCGCCCGCCGCGGTAGAGCTGGGTAGCGGCGATATCCAGCGCGATGCCGGCATCGACGCCGGGCTCGAGGCCGGCATCGGCGATCGCGCCGACGAGCTCGGCCAAGCCTTCCTCGTTGGTCTTGAACGAGGGCCAGTAGCCGCCTTCATCCGCCACGCCCTGCAAGGCCCCCTTCTTTGCGAGCCGCGCGCCGGCGGCGGCATAGATCTGCGCGGTCCACTCGAGCGCTTCGGAGAAGCTGCCGGCGCCGGTGCAGATCACCATGTAGTCCTGCAGGTCCACGCGACCGCGCGCGTGGGCGCCGCCGCCGTAGATCTGGATCTGTGGCACGGGCAGCGCGACGCGCCGCTCGCCGGCGAGATGCTTCCAGAGCGGCACCTTGGCAGAAGAGGCGGCGGCCTGCGCGCAGGCGAGCGACACCGCGACCATGGCGTTGGCGCCGAGCCGGTGCTTGTCGGCGGTGCCGTCGAGCTCGATCAGGCGCTCGTCGATCGCCTGCTGGTCGGAGACGCTCAGCGCGCGCAAGGCGTCGCGGATCAGCGTGTTGATGTTTTTCACCGCCGTAGGCACATCGAGCGCCTTGGCCTCGCCGGCACCGGTGGATGCGCCAGCGGGCGCGATGGCGCGGCCCGAGGCGAGCGGCGTCGCGCCTCGGCCGACGATGACCTCCGCCTCGACCGTCGGGCGGCCGCGCGAGTCCCAGACGCGGCGGCCTTTTATGTCGAGGATTCGAGCCATGCGTTATGCAGCCCGAGAAGGGTGCGCTCGCCACGCACCAGTAATTTGCGCGCGGCCTCGCGCACGAGCGCCTGGCCGGCGGGATCGAGGTACTCGACTGGCGATTTGCCGTCGACGCGGCCCAGAAGCAGGCCGGGTAAGAGTGTGGCGGCGCGTTCTTCCACTGCGGCGGGGGGCTCCCAGGTCACGCCGCGCAAATAGGCCGCCGAGAGGGCATCGAAGCACTGCATGAAGCCGGGGAGGGCGCTCGGCACCCAGGCGGACTTGAGGAACATGTGGTTGAGGCAGAAGGCGAGGTCGAAGGCCGGATCGCCGTACCACGCGCATTCGGCGTCCAGGAATATCGGCCCGTGCCCGGCGACCAGGATGTTTTTGGGGCTGACGTCGCCGTGCACCAGGCAGTGCTTCGACGCGGCGGTGCGCTGCGCCAGGCGCTGCAGCGTGTCTGCGAGATCGGGATGCCTGGCGGCGGTCGCGACGAGGTAGGGCTCGAGGCGGATCGCATGGAAGATCGCATCGGTGGGGAAGGCTGCGGCCACCTCGGCTTTGCCGGCGGTCGCGGCGTGGATCGCGGCGAGGCGGCTGCCGACCTTGGCAGCGAACGCGGCGTTGGCGCGGCCTTCGCGCAGCAGCGCTTTCCACACCGGATGGTCCAGGTACTCCATGGCGAAAAGCCCCGCGGCGTCATCCCACGCGAGCACGCGCGGCGCGGCTCCGGGTGCGGCCTGACCCGCGGTCTGCATCCATTGGCGCTCGTAGCGGTTGCGCTCGATCGGCGCCTCCCACACCTGCGCCACGCGCAATCGCGGCAGCGCGCGCTTCACACAGATCGACACACCGGGCAGGTCGACGCGCCAGATGTCGGAGGACACGCCGCCGGTGAGCGGCTCCATGCGGATCGGCGAGCCCAAGCCGGCGCGATGCAGAAAATCGCCGACAAGAGGATCGCTCATGCCGGGTGCAGGCGCGCGAGGTTGTAGCGAAGCCAGAGCGCGAGCAGAGCGAAGCCCAGGCCGAAGGCGGCGATGGTGGGCGCGTAGCCGACGAATACCACGGCGGTCCCTGCGGCCGCGGCGCCGAGCGCCTGTCCCGCGCCCCAGGCGGATGCATATAAGGAGAGCGCCGAGGCACGCGAGTCCGGCGCCACCTCGGTGGCCTTGGTCTGGATGGTGTTGTGCAGGAGATAGAAGGCCAAGCCGAGGCCGATGGTGCACGGGATCGTATAGATCCAGTCGGTGGCGAGCACGATGCAGGTGAAGAGCGCGCAGGCGAGCACGCCGCCCGCGACGACCAGGCCGCGGTCGCGCAACTTACCCAGCAGCCAGGGCACCATGGAGGAATACAGCAGGCCGCCCACGCCGTAGCCGGCGAGCAGCAGCCCGATCACGGTAAAGCTGAGCTCGAAGCGCGCGTGGAAGAAGGCGCCGAGGAAGACGTAGGCGCCGAAAAAGAAGAAGGTCTCGGCGACGCCGATCGCCACCAGCCAGCGCACCGCGGAGCGCGACAGGAGCTCGGCATGGATCGCGAGCGGCTGGAAGCGTCCCGGCCCGAGTGGCGGCCATTCGCGCCGCGTGCGCACGAACATCACCGCGGCGCCGAGGATGAACACCGCCCCCAGCGCGACGAAGGAGCTGCGCCATCCCGCCCAGTCGGTAAACAGGCCGCCGAAGAGCGGGCCGAGCGTCTGGCCGAAGATGGAACCGGCGATGAAGCGCGCCACGGTGGTCTGCCGGTCCTCCAGCGGCACCACGTCGCCGATATAGGCCATGCCGAGTGCCACCGGCGCGGAAGCAAAGATCGCCATCAGGAAGCGCGCGCCGGCGAGCGAGCTGACGTCCCACGCCGCGGCACAGCCGAGCGAGGCCGCGCCGGCGAGGGCGGTGCCGATGGTGACGACGCGCAGCTTGCCGAAGCGGTCGCCGAGCGGCCCCTGCAGCAGCACCGCCGCGGCGTAGGCGAGACCGAAGGCGGTGATGATGAAGGAAGCCGCCGAGACGCTGGTGCCGAAGTCTGCGGCGAGCTGCGGCAGCATCGGCTCGACGCAACGCAGCGAGATCCCCGAATTGAACGCCGCCAGCGCGAGAAGCAGGATCGCCTCGCGCGCGGTTGCCTCGCTAGGGCGCAAGCCGCTCGATCTGCCACCCACCGTTGCTCTGGATATAGAGCAAACGGTCGTGCAGGCGATCCGCGCGTCCCTGCCAGAACTCGATCGCGCGCGGCGTTACGCGATAACCGCCCCAGTGCGGCGGGCGCGGCGGCGCATCGCCGTAGCGGCTGCGCGCCTGCGCCATTGCCGCCTCGAGCGTTCCACGCGAAGGAACGCGCTCGCTCTGCGGCGAGGCCCAGGCGGAAAGGCGCGCGCCCAGAGGGCGAGATGTGAAATATGCATCGGAATCGTGCGCGTCGACGCGCTCCACGGTGCCGTCGATGCGCACCTGGCGCTCGAGCTGCGACCATAGGAAGACCAGGCAGGCTGCGCCGCCTGCCTCGAGCTCGCGTGCCTTGCGGCTGCGGTAATTTGTATAGAACACAAAGCCGGCGCGTTCTACGCCTTTCAAAAGCACGATCCGGGCCGAAGGCGCCCCCTTCGCATCCACCGTGGCGAGCGTCATGGCGTTGGGCAAAGGCAGCTGCGCATGCACCGCATCGGCGAACCAGCGCTCGAATTGGGCGAGCGGATCGCGATCGGCGTCGGCTTCCGAGAGCCCCGCGCGCATGTATTCCTGACGCAGATCGGCGATGTTCATACCGCGATTTTAAGGTGCGAAATACAACGCCAGAGGGAAATGGCCGCGTTTTCCCTCTGAAAGTCGTTGACACGCCCTCTGGGATTCGGCATCTTCTCCTCCACCGCTGTACCACGGCGGGGGATTCCGGATCGATCGATCGAACAAATCAGCGAACGTTCAGAGGAGAAACTAGATGGCGAAGAAGAAAGCGAAGAAGGCAGGCGGTAAGAAGCGTAAGCCAAATGCTGCCTTCATGAAGCCGATGACCCCGACCGGCCCGCTCGCGGCCGTGGTGGGTGCCGGCAACATGCCGCGTACGGAAGTGACCAAGAAGATCTGGGGTTACATCAAGCGCAACGGGCTGCAAGACAAGAAGAACAAGCGCATGATCAACGCCGATGAGAAGCTCAAACCGGTGTTCGGTGGCAAGGGCCAAGTCTCGATGTTCGAGATGACCAAACTGGTCAGCCGGTTCCTGAAATAACGGTTCCAGCGGGGAGGAGAGAAGGCCGGGCGAGACCCGGCCTTTTCATTTAGGCCGGCCTTTTCATTTCTGGTGGTACGAAGTGACCCGGTCGACCTCGTTCTTCGAGCCGAGCACCACCGCCACTCTCTGGTGCAGTCCCATGGGCTGGATGTCGAGGATGCGCCCGTGGCCGTCGCTGGCGCCGCCGCCGGCCTGCTCGACGATCATCGCCATCGGATTGGCCTCGTACATGAGGCGCAGGCGCCCATCCTTGTTCTTGGCGTCGCGCGGGTACATGAAGATGCCGCCGCGGCAAAGCACGCGGAACACGTCGGCCACCATCGAAGCGACCCAGCGCATGTTGAAGTCCTTGCCGCGCGGGCCGTCCTTGCCCGCCAGGCACTCGTCGATGTAGCGCTTCACCGGCGGCTCCCAGCGGCGCATGTTCGAGGTGTTGATCGCGAACTCCGCGGTGTCGGGCGGGATGCGGATCTCCGGGTGGGTCTGCACGAAGGTGTAGGTCTCGCGGTCGAGCGTGAAGCCGTGCACGCCGTCGCCCACCGTGATCACGAATACCGTGGTGGGCCCGTACACGGCGAAGCCGGCCGCGACCTGCCGGCTACCCGGCTGCAGGAAAGCCTGCTCCTCGGGCTCGCAGTACTTGCCTTCGGCGGTCTTCGGGCAGCGCAGCACCGAGAAGATGGTGCCGACCGAAATGTTCACATCGATATTCGACGAGCCGTCGAGCGGGTCGATCAGCAGGAGATATTCGCCGCGCTTGTAGGGCTCAGTGATCGGCACCGGGCGCTCGACCTCCTCGGAGGCGAAGGCGGCGAGGTTGCCGCCCCAGACATTGGCCTCCATCAGGATCTCGTTCGAGAGCACATCGAGCTTCTTCTGCGCCTCGCCCTGGATGTTGTCGGTGCCGGCGCTGCCCAGGCCGTCGGCCAGCGCGCCCTTGTTGACGCGCGTGCTGATCGCCTTGCAGGCGCGCGCAATGGTCTCGAGCAGCAGCCGCAGATCGGCGTTGATCAGGTTCTGCTGCTGCCGCCCGACGAGGAACTGCGTGAGGGTAACGCGCCGCATCGGCGCCGATTCTACCGTCCAGCCGCTTCTACAGCCCAGCCGAGGCGCCGCTCGCGGGCCGCTGTTTCGAGCAGGCTGAGGAGCTGCTCTTCGGCCACCGGCGGGCTGCAGTAGTAGCCCTGGTAGGAAAGGCAGCCTTCGCGCCGCAGGAAATCGAGCTGGTCGGCGCGCTCGACGCCTTCGGCCGTCACGTCCATGCGCAGGCTGTGCGCCATCGCGAGCACCGCGCGCGCGATGGCGACGTCGTCGTCGTCGAGCGGCAGGTCGCGCACGAAGCTGCGGTCGAGCTTCACCGTGGTGAGCGGAAAGCGCTTGAGATAGCCGAGCGAGGAGTAGCCGGTGCCGAAGTCGTCCATCGAGAGCTGCGCGCCGAGCGCGCGCAGCTTGTGCATGGTCTGGGCCGCCGCCTCGGGTTCCTGCATCACCATGCTCTCGGTGATCTCGAGCTCGAGGAGCGACGCCTCGAGGCCCGACTCGCGCAGCGCGGCTTCCACGGTGGCGAGGAGGCCGGGGTCGGAGAACTGGCGGGCCGAGAGGTTGACGGCGATCGAATAGGAACCGCCCCACGCGGCGGCGCGCGTGCAGGCCTCCTGCAGCACCCAGCGGCCGATCGGCACGATGGCGCCCGACTCCTCGGCGAGGTCGATGAAGCGATCGGGCGACAGCAGGCCCAGGCGCGGGTGCTGCCAGCGCAACAGCGCCTCGGCGCCACGGATGCCGCCGTCCGCAACCGCGACCTTGGGCTGATAGAGCACGCGCAGCTCGCCGCGCTCGACGGCGTGGTGCAGGTCGGCCTCGAGCGCGAGGCGCTCCTCGGCATGCTCGCTCATCTGGCGCGTATAGAAGCTGTAGCAGTTGCGTCCCTGCGCCTTGGCGCGGTACATCGCGATGTCGGCGTTGCGCATCAGCGTCTGCGCGTCGCGCCCGTCGTCGGGCATCGCCGCCACGCCGATGCTCACCGAAAGCGCGAGCTCGCGCCGCTCGAGCTCGAGCGGGCGCGCCACGGCTTCGATGATCTTCTGGGCGATCTCATGCAGCGCTTGCGGCGCGGGCACGCTCTCGATCAGCGCGACGAACTCGTCGCCGCCCAGGCGCGCCACGATGTCGCTGTCGCGCACGCAGCCGGCGATGCGCTCGCCGATCTGGCGCAGCGCCGCGTCGCCCACCGCGTGGCCGAGGCTGTCGTTGATCAGCTTGAAGCGGTCGACGTCGATGAACAGCAGCGCGAGGCTGCGCTCATGGCGTTCGGCCTGCGCCAGCGCGTGGCCGAGGCTCTCGGTGAAGAAGGCGCGGTTGTAGAGGCCGGTCACCTCGTCGCGCGTCGCCATCGCCTGGATGGTGCCGATCGCGTCCTGCAGCTCCTGCTTGCGCTCGCGCAGCCGGTCGCGCAGCGCACGGATGCGGCCGCCGATCACCGAGAACCAGGGCAGCGTCAGCGCGAGCAGCGCCCAGTTGAACCATTCCTGCTGCACGCTCTGGATCGAATCCGGCCGCCAGTGCATCAGCAGGTTGATCACCAGCGCGTAGGCCGCGAGCGTGTACAGCGTCACCGTCATCAGCTCGCGCGTGCTCAGGCGGAAGATGCCGAAGAGAAAGGCGAAAAAGCACAGGCCGAGCGAGATGCCGCGGCCGATGTCGACCCAGTAGAGCCCGAGCATCAGCAGCGTGATGCCGATGTAGACCTGCGGCTTGGTCAGGCTCGCATCGGCGAAGCGCAGGTTGAAGCCGCTGCGGAACAGGGCATAGAGCACCGCATTGGTTGCGATGCACGCGATAGCGATGGTGATTGCCGGGCCGGTATGGATGAAGTCGAGCGCGCTGCCCGCGGCCAGCAGCGCGAGCGCCAGGCTGTAGCTGTAGACGCCGAGCGTGTAGCGGTGCAGGCGGATCGCCTGCTTTTCCTCGGTGCGTACCGAGTGCTGCTCCATCGCTCCCTCCCGGAGACGATTCTACGCAGCGGCGAATGGCGCGGCGAGTAAACCTATGTGCGCTTTTTGGCAATCCACGCCCCGGTGAACAGGAGCAGCGCAATCAGCGCGAACACCGGGGTCATGCCGAGCGCCGCCGAGATCGCGCCGGAGGCGAGCGGGATGAAGGTCTGGCTGGCGTTCATCATCGTGGTGCGGATGCCGACCGCCTCGCCCTGGCGGCCGCGCGGCGAAGCCTCGTAGAGCAGCGCCATGATCACCGGCTGCGACGCGCCCAGGCCCAGGCCGAGCACGAACGACAGCGCGATCAGCAGCGGCACGCTCTCGACGAACGGGAACAGCAGGTACGCGGCGCCGGCGAGCGTCATCGCCGAGGCGATGAGCAGCCACTGGCGCACGCGGCGCACCAGCATGGTGAGCAGCGCGCGCACCACGAAGGTGGCGATGGCGAAGCTCGACATGATGATGCCGATGGTGCCGGCGGTAAGGCCGATGCGCGAGCCGTAGATCGGCATGAGAAAGCTGTAGATGTCCCATCCCATGTTGAGCAGCCCGCTCGCGATGAGGGTGTAGCGCAGCCCCGGCAGCTTCAGCAGATCGAGCACGTGGGCGTTGCGCTCGCGCGGCACGCGCTCCGGGCGCGGCAGCGGACGCCGGCGCCGCCAGAGCAGGATGAAGGCGATCACCGGGAACACGGCGAGCCCGAGCATCGCGCCGGCGTGGCCGAAGCCCTCGATCGCATAGCCGGCGATCAGCGGACCGAGCGAGTTCGAGATCGAGAAGCCGAGCGACAGCCAGGAGAAGGTGACGGCGCGCTCCTCCGGCGTGCCGTGGGCGCCGAACACGCTGTTCATGGCGATATGCAGGAACATGAAGGAGCAGCCGAGCAGCGGGCTGGCGAAGTACAGCACCGTCACCGAGGGGAAGAAGAACGGCAGCGTGGCGGCGAAAGCGAGTACCGCGAGGCCGATCATCACCGGCCGGCGCGGCCCGAGCCGGTCGATCAGCCGTCCGGCGGTCACCGAAAGGAACATCGGCAGCACCGCGAACAGCGCGAGCAGCACCCCGACGGTGAGCTCCGAGGCGCCGAGCTTGAGCGCGAACAGCGTGGTCGTCATGCGGCTGCCGACGAAGCACAGGTGCCCGAGGACGTTCAGCAGGATGAAGTAGGCGATTTCCATGGCTTCGTCCATACCGTCATCGCGACCCCGATGCAGGTGACCGCGATCCCGGCCAGCGTGAGCGCGCTTGGCAGCACGTGAAACAGCGCCAGCTCGAGCGCCACGGCAAAGATCGGCGGCAGATACATCATGCTCGCTACGCGCGTTGCCTCGCCATGGCGCATGAGGATGTGCAGGACGCTCACGGCGAGGAACGAGGCGAAGATCACCAGGAACGCAATCGCCGCGAGAAGCTGCCAGCTCCAGCGCACGGCAAAGCCTTCAACGCCGAGCGCAAGCGGCGCGAGCACCAGGGCCGTGGCGGCGAACTGGATCACCGCGGCGGCTTTCAGGTCGGTCTGCGGCGCGAACGCCCGCTGGTAGAGCGTCGCCGCGGTGACGCCGGCTACCGCGATCAGCGTGGCGGCGAGGCTTCCCGGCGTGACTTCGCGGATGTCGATCTTGTGCCACACGACCAGCGCGACTCCCGCAAGGCCGATGAACACGCCGGCCCATTGCCCGGGCGCGAGGCGCGCATGCATCCAGCGCGAGGCGATGATCGCGGTGAGCAGCGGCTGCGAGGAGATGATCAAGGCCGTGACGCCGGCCGACATGCCCAGGTACTGGGCGTAGTGGCTCGCGCCGAGCTGCACCGCGTGCATCAGCAGCCCCGCGACCACCACGTGGCCGAGCTCGGCGCCGGTCTGCGGCCACTTCGGCTTCCATAGCGCGACGATCGGCGCGAGGCACAGCAGGCCGAAGCAGAAGCGCAGCGTGAGGAACGTGAAGGGCGGCGCGTACTGCAGGCCGATCTTCGTGGCGACGTAGCCCGAGCCCCACACCGCCACGAAGTACCAGGCGAGGAGCGCGTTCAACGAAAAAGCTTAGCGCCCGGCTTGCAGCGCGGCGATGCGCACCTCGATCGGCGGGTGCGTGGCGAAGATATTGGCGAGGCCCGAGCGGCTGTCGATGCCGAAGGCTTTCACGGTATCCGGCAGCCCGCCGGTCTCGAGGCCGCCGAGGCGCGCGAGCGCGGCGATCATCGGCTGCGGCGTGCCGAGCAGCTTGGCCGAGCCGGCGTCGGCGCGGAACTCGCGCTGGCGCGAGAACCAGGCCACGATCGCCGAGGCGAGGATGCCGAACAGGATCTGGCACACGATCACGGTGATGTAGAACCCGGGGCCGGTGCCGCGCTCGGTGCGAAACACCGCCTTGTCGACGACCATGCCGACCACGCGCGAGATGAAGAAGACGAAAGTGTTGAGCACGCCCTGGATCAGCGTGAGGGTCACCATGTCGCCGTTCGAGATGTGCGTGATCTCGTGGCCGAGCACCGCCTCGACCTCGTCCTTGCTCATCGCCTCGACCAGGCCGCTCGACACCGCGACCAGCGCCGAATCGCGAAACGCGCCGGTGGCGAACGCGTTGGCCGGGCCTTCATAGATCGCGACCTCCGGTCTTCCGATGTGGGCCGCGTCCGCCAGCTTGTGCACCGTCTGCACCAGCCAGTACTGCGTGGTGCCCTCGGAGCCGTCGATGGTCTGCGCCCCGACCGACATCTTGGCGATCCATTTCGAGATCAGGAGCGAGATGAACGCGCCGCCGAAACCGAAGATCGCCGAGAGCCACAGCAGCGAGAAGTAATCGATGCCGTTCGCCGTGAGGTACTGGTCGAGGCCGAGCACGCTGACGACGATGGACAGCACCACCATCACCGCGATGTTGGTGGCGATCAGCAGGAAGACGCGCTTCATGGGGCTTGGTGCTCCTTTATCGACCGGTCAGGTGGGGCCCGATTGTAGTGTTTTCAAGATCGCGCGCGCGCCCTTCTCGGCGATGACGTAGGTTGGCGCGTTCGTGTTACCGGATGTAATGCGCGGAAATATGGATGCGTCGATCACCCGCAGGCGTCCGACGCCGTGCACGCGCAGCTCGTCGTCGACCACCGCCATGGCGTCTGATCCCATCTTGCAGGTTCCGACCGGATGAAAGATCGTGGTGCCAAGCTCGCCAGCGGCCTTGGCCAATGCCGCATCATTTGCGATGGCCGCGCCAGGCCGGTATTCCTCCGGCTGGTACTTGGCGAGCGCCCTGGCCGCCATGATGCGCCGCGTGAAGCGCATGGCATCGATGGCGACCTTTCGATCCTCCGGCGTGCTGAGGTAATTCAGGCGGATCTCGGGATACGCGGCCGGATCCGCGGACTTGATGCGCACCCAGCCACGCGAGCTCGGCCGCAGGTTGCACACGCTCGGCGTGATCGCCGGAAAGCTGTGCAGCGGGTCGCCGAACTTGTCGAGCGACAGCGGCTGCACGTGCCACTCGATGTTCGGCGTCGGCTGCGAGGCATCGCTCTTCGCGAAGGCGCCGGCCTGCGAGGGCGGCATGGTCAGCGGCCCGGTGCGCAGCAGGAAGTACTCGGCGGCCATCGCCGCCTTTCCCATCCAGCTATTGGCGATGCCATTGAGGGTGCGGACGTTCTTCACCTTGTACTGCAGGCGGATCTGCAGGTGGTCCTGCAGGTTCTCGCCCACGCCCTTCAGCTCGTGCACGACGGGAATGCCGAGCCGCTGCAAGTGCTCGGCCGGACCTATGCCGGAGAGCTGCAAGAGCTGTGGCGAGCCGATCGCGCCGGCCGCCAGAATGGTTTCTTTGCTGGCGGCAGCAAAAAGCGCCTGCCCGGCGCGCACGAACTCGACGCCCGCGGCTGTACGCCCGTTCATGCGGAGCTTCATGACCTGCGCGTCGGTCAGCACGGTGAGGTTCTTCCGGTGCAGCACCGGCCGCAGGAAGGCGTTGGTCGCGCTCCAGCGCCGGCCGCGCTTCTGGTTCATCTGGAAGTAGGCGCAGCCGAAGTTGTCGCCGTTGTTGAACACCTTCACTTTTGGAATGCCGCATTCGGCCGCCGCTTCGCGCCAGGCGTCGATGATCTCCCAGCGCACGCGCGGGTCCTCGACGCGCACTTCGCCACCCGCGCCGTAGCCGTCGACCGAGCCGCGTTCGTAGTCTTCCAGGGAACGAAAAATCGGCAGGACATCGTCCCAGCCCCAGCCGCGGTTGCCGAGCGCGGCCCAGTGGTCCCAGTCCTCTTTCTGCCCGCGCATGTGGATCATGGCGTTGATCGAGGAGCAGCCGCCGAGCACGCGACCGCGCGCGTAGTGGATCGAGCGTCCGGCGAGATGCTCATCGGGCTCGGTCTTGTAGCACCAGTCGGTTCGCGGATTGGCGATGGTGTAGAGATAGCCGACCGGGATCGAAATCCAGAAGTGGTCATCGCGTCCGCCGGCTTCGATCAGCAGCACGCGGGACTCCGGATCGCGCGACAGGCGGTTGGCGAGCAGGCAGCCGGCGCTGCCGGCGCCGACGATGACGTAATCGAAGCTATCCAGTTGCCGCACGCGGTATTCTATTTACATGAAGCAGCAGATCCGCTTCTGCACCAGTTTCGACGGCACGCGTCTCGCCTTCGCCACGAGCGGCGATGGCCCCGCCCTGGTGAGGGCGCCGCACTGGCTGACGCATCTCGAATACGAGCCCGAGAGCCCGCTGTGGCGCCCCTGGATCGAGCGCCTGTCGAGCGGCCGGACGCTGGTTCGCATGGACGCGCGCGGCTGCGGCCTCTCCGACCGCGATGTGCGCGAATTCTCCTTCGCGCACTACGCCAACGACCTGGAGGCGGTGATCGACGCGGCCGGGCACGAGCGCTTCGCGCTTTTCGGGCATTCGCAGGGCGGCGCGATCGCGATCGAATATGCCGCGCGCCATCCGCATCGCGTCAGCCACCTGATCCTGCTCGGCAGCTATGCGCGCGGCTCGCTGATGCGCGGGCTGCCGCCGGAGCGCGTCGCCGAGATGGAGGCGCAGCTCAAGCTGGTGGAAGTGGGCTGGGGGCGCGAGGACCCGACCTACCGCACCATGTTCTCGGCGCAGTTCGTGCCGGGGGCGACGCTCGAGCAGATGAATTCGCTCTCCGAGCTGCAGCGCAAGTCGGCGCCGCCCGAGAACGCAGTGCGCCTGATCCGCTCGTTCCTCGCCATCGATGTCACGCAATCGGCGCCGCGCCTGCAGTGCCCGACGCTCGTGATCCACGGGCGCGGCGACCGGCGCGTGCCCTTCGAGGAAGGCCGGGACCTCGCGAGCCGCATCCCGGGCGCGCGTTTCGTGCCGCTCGAGACGGCCAACCACATCCTGCTTTCGCACGAGCCCGCGTTCGTCCAGTTTTTCGAGGAGCTGCGCGCCTTTCTCCCCGCGGCCGGGAGCAACTTGTCCGGCCTCACGGCGAGGGAAGGCGAGATCCTGGAGCGCATCGCGCAGGGCCTGGACAACACGCAGATCGCCGCCCAGTTCGCCCTTTCGGAGAAGACCGTGCGCAACCACGTCACGCACATCTTCGACAAGCTCGGCGTGCAGACCCGGGCGCAGGCGATCGTCCTCGCCCGCGAGCGCGGCCTGGGGCAGCGGTCCCGGTTTTCCTGAGGGAAGTAGTGCCCGGCGGGACTGCCGCCTCATGCGGCGTGCCCGCCACGGCAGGACCATGGACGTACGAAAGGGAGGGTCCATGGGATATCTGGCGTTCATCTACGGAGCGGTTAGCTACGCGGTGTTTCTCGCCGTCTTTCTCTACGCCATCGCCTTCGTCGGCGATTTTGCGGTGCCGAAGACCATCAATTCCGGCGAGCCGGGGCCGCTGGGCGCAGCCCTGGTCATCGATACGCTGCTTCTCGGCCTGTTCGCCGTGCAGCACAGCGTCATGGCACGCCCTGGATTCAAGCGCTGGTGGACGCGCATCGTGCCGCGCTCCGTCGAGCGCAGCACCTACGTGCTGCTCGCGAGTCTCGCGCTCGCGCTGCTTTTCTGGCAGTGGCGGCCGATCCCCGGCACGCTGTGGAAAGTCGAGAGCCAGGTTGGCGTGGCGATCCTCTACGGGCTGTTCGCGCTTGGCTGGGTGATCGTGCTGCTCGCGACTTTCATGATCAACCACTTCGATCTGTTCGGCCTGCGGCAGGTCTACCTGCGGCTGACCGGCGCCGCCTACACCAACGTCGAGTTCAAGACGCGGGCGTTCTACAAGTTCGTGCGCCACCCGATCATGCTCGGCTTTCTGATCGCTTTCTGGGCGACGCCGAACATGACCTTGGGGCACCTGCTGTTCTCGATCGCCACCACCGGGTACATCTTCATCGGCATCTTCCTCGAGGAGCGCGACCTGGCCGACGCGCACGGCGCGAGCTTCGAGCGCTATCGCAGCGCGGTGCCGATGATCGTGCCGCGCATCACGTCGGCAGGAACCGACGACGCAGCGTATAAAACCAATCGGTCAGGCGCGTGATGCGGTAGCCGGCGACCGTGGCTTTGGCCTCGGTCGCCGCCGCGTTATAGCGCACGCGGTGGAACTGCACCGTGGAGGCCTGCGTATCCAGCACGGCGAACTCCGCCAGCTTCTCCTCGCGCTTGCGCTGCGCGTCGACCGAGCCGGCATTGATGAAGTACAGCCGGTCGGGCGACAGGTGGTAGGGCTGATCCACGGCAAGCTCGCGCACCTCATCGCCAGCGACCTCGTAGAGCTTTTGCGCGTGGCTGTGGCCGAAGAAGCAGACGCGGGCGGTGGGGAAGTCCTCGCGCAGCAGCTCGGCGTTGCGGCGGATGTGCTGCGCCGTGGTCATGTAGAGCTGCACGTCGCGCACGCCGCCGTGCACCAGCGCGATCGAGTCTTCGACCAGCCGGTTGGCGGGCAGCGCTCGCAGCCACGCGACGCTCTCGGGCGCCAGCCGCCGCCGCGTGCGCTTGAGCGAATAGCGCGCCTTGTTCGAGCAGCGCTCGAAGCCGAGCCGGCCGATGCCGATGAGGTCGTGGTTGCCGGCGATCACCCGCGTGCCTCGCGCGCGTAACAGCGCGATGCAAGCGTCAGGGTCGGCGTTGTAGCCAACGATGTCGCCCACGCAGAGAAGCCGGCGCACGCCGCGTTCATCGAGCGCCGCCAGCACGGCCTCGAGCGCTTCTACGTTGCCGTGGATATCGCCTAGGACGCCGTAGAGAGCCATCGCATCACACGGCGCCCGAGGCGCGGCAGGTGCTTCACTTCGTCCCACAGCACCACCGCGAGCGGCATCGGATCGGTCCAGGCGAAAAGGTCGTAGACCTTGGGCGCGGCGGCGAGCGAGGCCAGCCAGCGCGCCGCGGAGAGCTCGCCGCGCGCGGCAAGGTGGCGATAGGCGAGGTAGTCCAGGCGCGGCGAGAGCCAGCGGGTGCCCGCCAGCGCGCGCAGCGGCGCGGGCCGCGCGCCGCGCACCTGGTAGTCGTAGGCCACCTGCGCGAGATTGACGCCGCACTTCGCGCCGAGGTAGTGCCAGAGATTGAAGCGCGCGTTGACTTCCAGCAGGTGGAACTCGCCGCTCTCGGCGTGGCGCTTGAAGTCCATCTTGAACACGCCCTTCAGGCCGATGCGCGGCACCAGCGTGCGGCCGAGCGAGGCGAGCGCCTCGTCGTTCGCGAGCTCCAGATACGAGCTGTCGCCGGTGAGCGTGGGGTAAGTGCGGATCTTGCGGCCGACGAACCACGCCAGCAGCTTGCTGCTCTCATCGGCGAAGCCGTGGAACGACCACAGCGCGCGGTCGTCTCCCGGGATGTATTCCTGGACCTGCAGCTCGCCCGCGAGCGGGTGCGCGAGCGGCTCGCGCAGCAGCGAGCGGCCATCGGCGAAGATGCGCGCCTTGCCCGCATGCTGGAGGAGCTGCGAGTACACGGGCGAGCTGTCCCAGCCGGTCTTCAGCTTCGGCTTGACGAGCACCGGCGCGTCGAAGGCCGCGAGCTCGCTCCACTCGAGCCGTCGCGGCACCGGTAGCCCGCGGTGCTCGGCGAGCGCCTGGAACAGCGGCTTCGAGTAGAGCGCGCGCGACAGGGCGGGATCGTTGAGCACGAAGCTGTAATAGGGGGAGAGCGTCTCGCGGAACTCCTGCACCAGGCCGAGCTGATCGTCGTCGCCGTAGACCAGCGGCAACCGCGTGCACAGCTCGCCGGTGAGGATCTCGCCGGCGCGCAGCAGGCGCTCGACCACCGCCTCGCGCTGTGCGAGCGGCGGCAATGCCAGGCGCCCGCTGCAGTAACGCGAGGCCATCGCCGGCGTGGAGCGCTGCGCGGCGGCGACGATCACCGGGATGTCGGCGATGCCGAGCGCGCGCACCAGGTTGATGCCGCCGAGCAGCATCACCGGCGGCCGGTGCGGGCTCAGGCGGCGCAAGTCGACCTTGAGGAAGCGAGTCATGGCATCAGCTTCGGGGGCGGGTTGCGATAAAGGCGAGCCTTGAGGAGCGGCAGCCAGATGCGCCGCAGCCGATACGCAACCGCGCCCGGCGTATTGCGGAACACCCGCACGCCCAGCGTGGTGCGATAGCCGGTGGCGAGCTGGTCCTTGTAGCGGTGCTCGCCCTTGAGAAAATCGAACGCGATGTTGCCTTCGCCGATCGCATGCTCGAACGCGCAGCCGAGCAGCACTCTTCCGGGATTGGCTTTCGCCTTCGCCGGGTCGAAGCCCGCCTGCATCAGATAGACGCGATTGCGGAAGCGGTAGCAGTAGGTCATCGCGGCGAGCTCGCCATCGAGCTCGAGGCAGTAAAGCCGCAGCCAGCCGCGCGGGAACGCCGACTTGATGATGCCGCGGTGGAATTCGACGTACTCCGGGGTGGCGAAGGACGCGCTGCCGCCGGCCTCGCGCCAGCGGCTGCGGTGCAGCTCGGCCAGGCGGTCGACCGCGCGGTCGAGATTGGCCGAATCCTCCCAGACGAAGAAACGCAGCCGGTGCGCGGCCAGCGCCTTCCTGCGCGCGCTCTTGAGGCGTGTGCGGCGGTCGGACGTCAGCGACTGCAGGTACTGTGGCCACGACTGCGGCAGCTCGACGAGCGCGATGCGCTCGGAGACTTCGCTCAGGCTCGCGCGGCCGGTTTCGTTCGCCGCCCGCTCGAGCGCGCCCGCGAAGTTGGACTGCGGCTCGATGTCGGTGAGGAGCACGACATCGGCCTGCGACAGGCGCAGCGCGGCGCGAGCCAGCTTCGTCGCCACGGCCTCTTCGACACCGGGCGCGATCACCGGGCCGAGGTCGTCGGGATGCGTGTCGGCGCCGGTGCCGACGAAGCGCAGCAGGCGCACCGGCACGCCGAGCACCGAGATTTTCTGGATGTAGAGTGCGAGGATGCCGACCGTCTCGCCGTGCTCGAGCGCGACCAGGATGCGAAGCGGCTGGCCCTGGCCATAGACCTGCCACCACTGGTATTGCCACAGCCAGGAATTGAACACGCTCGCCGACGCAGCTTGCCCGTGGAGGCGGTTCCACTCGGGGGCAAGCCGCGCGAACTGCGCGGCCGTGGTGAGAAACTGCACGGCGATTTCGCCGGAGCCGGGCTTCGCGCCCGGCACGAGCACGCGGGAAGCTTGCGCCGCACCCTTATGAAGCATAGGGAACAGGGTCCGCCTAAAAGGAGCCGTCGGACATCGGCCAAGGGGATGGAATAGGCCCCCCGGTAAGCCTATGTCAGCGATGGAATAATTCCTCGACGATGGCGCAGCTGGACTATGACCATGAGCCATGAGAATCGGGGTTGATCTCGGCGGCACCAAGATCGAGGCTCTGGCGCTCGATGCCGGCGGCCGCGAGGTGTTTCGCAAGCGCGCGCTGACCCCGCGCGGCGACTACAGCGCGACCATCAACGCCGTGGTCGCGATGGTGAAGGAAATCGGCGCCGGCACGGTCGGCGTCGGCATCCCGGGCGCGCTTTCGCGCATGACGGGCCTGGTCAAGAACGCGAACTCGACCTGGCTCATCGGCCGGCCGCTCAAGCAGGACCTCGAGCGCGCGCTCGGCCGCGAAGTGCGCATCGAGAACGACGCCAACTGCTTCGCGCTGTCGGAGGCGATCGACGGCGCGGGCAAGGGCGCGCGCAGCGTGTTCGGCGTGATCCTCGGTACCGGCGTCGGCGGCGGCATCGTGGTCGACGGCGAAGTGCTGCTCGGCCGCAACGCCATCGCCGGCGAATGGGGCCACAACCCGCTGCCGTTGCCGGGCGAAGCGGACCTGCCGCTGCCCAAGTGCTATTGCGGGCGCTCAGGCTGCATCGAAACCTACCTCTCGGGCCCGGCGCTCGAGCGCGACCACGAGCGGCTCACCGGCGAGAAGCGCAGCGCCAAGGAAATCGCCGACCTCGACGGCCAAGCGCTCGACCGCTACCTCGAGCGCCTGGCGCGCGCGCTCGCCGGCGTGATCAACCTCGTCGACCCCGACGTCATCGTGCTGGGCGGCGGCATGTCCAACGTGCCGCGGCTGTACAGCGAAGTGCCGCGCCTGTGGACGCGCCACGTGTTCTCCGATCACGTAGCGACCCGGCTGCTGCGCAACGTCCACGGCGATTCGAGCGGCGTGCGCGGAGCGGCCTGGCTCTGGGACGAGGAAACCTAAGTGGGACCGCGGATGATGATGCGGGCGTAGCGCCGGTAGGTCCAGTACGACCACGCCCAGTCGATCATCACCACCAGGCGGCTGCGGAAGTTGATGAGGAAGTAGATGTGCGCGAGCAGCCACAGGAGCCACGCCGGGTAGCCGGAGAACTTCAGCTTGCCGAACAC
>DASWER010000413.1:0-6371 GCA_036394655.1 Burkholderiales bacterium | reverse complement strand
TTCTCGACCACGTGCTCGAAGCTGCGCTCGAGCTTCGGCGAGCGGTTGGCGGTGGATTTCACGAACACTTCGAAGGTCCAGCGCCCGGAACGCAGGCGCAGCGGCTCGTTGCGTGCCTTCTCGGCGAGGTCGAAGAGCACGAACTTGGCGAGCGATCGCTTGCCTTCGAGCGCGAAGGCGGTGAAGGGGTCGATGGCGTTCTCGGCGTCCAGGCGGCGCTTCGACTGGATGAAGCGCTGCATGTCGACTTCGGCCACCGGGGAGAGCAGCACCGAGCGCTGGATATCGCCGTCGAGCGTGAGGCGCAGCGCGACCCATTCGATGATGCCGTCCGCGGAGCCTGAATTGGTGAACTGCAGCGGCAGCAACAGTTTGACGTCGCCGCCGGCGCGGCTCGGCCGCGGCACGATGACGTCGCCGGCCAGCACCTCGGGCGTGAACTCGAGCAGCGCGCCCTTGTAGACGCCGAAGGCGGCGATGCCGACCGCGGCGAGCGCCAGGCCCAACGCGAGCGAGCCGGACTGGGGGATCGCCTGGCCAAGCCACGTAGCCACCGCGAGCGACGCGGCGACGATGGCCGCGATGATCAGTAGGGTTTTACGCATGTGCTCATTCCAAAGGCCGCCGTGTGAATCGTCTACCCCCGGACCGCTATACTTGGCTCATGGTTGGCACGATCTTTGATCACAATCTTGAAAAGAACCCGGCCAATTACGCTCCGCTGACCCCGCTTTCGTTCCTGGAGCGCGCGGCTTACGTGTATCCGCAACGCGTCTCGGTGATCCACGGCACGCAGCGCTATACCTGGGGCGAGACCTACGCGCGCTGCCGGCGCCTGGCTTCGGCACTCACCAAGCGCGGCATCGCTGTCGGCCAGACGGTGGCGGCCATGCTGCCGAACACGCCGCCGCTGTACGAAGCGCATTTCGGCGTCGCGATGGCGGGCGCGGTGCTGAACACACTCAATACGCGGCTCGACGCGGAGGCGATCGCCTTCATGCTGGACCATGGTGAGGCGCGTCTGCTGATCACGGATAAGGAATTCGCGCCCACCGTCGAGGCGGCGCTCAAGCTGGTCAAGCGCAAGATCACCGTGGTGGATGCCGAGGATCCGCAGTTCAGCGGCGGCAAGCGCCTTGGCGATACCACCTATGAGCAGTTGCTGGCCGAAAGCGATCCGGCATTCGCGTGGCGCTGGCCCACCGACGAGTGGGAGGCAATCTCGCTTAACTACACCTCGGGCACCACCGGCAATCCCAAAGGGGTCGTGTACCACCATCGAGGGGCATATCTCAACGGTGTCGGCAACATCCTCGTCTGGGGCATGCCGCATCACTCGGTGTACCTCTGGACGCTGCCGATGTTCCACTGCAACGGCTGGTGCTTTCCCTGGACCATGGCGGCGAATGCCGGCACCAACATCTGCCTGCGCAAAGTGGAAGCCGCGACGATCTTCCAGCTCATCAAGGAACACCGCATCACGCACTACTGCGGTGCGCCGATCGTGCACCAGACCCTGATCAACGCGCCAGACGAGCTGAAGCGCGGCATCGAGCATCAGGTCAGCGGCCTGGTCGCCGCTGCCGCGCCGCCAGCGTCAATGATCGAGGGCATGCAGCAGATGGGCTTCAACATCACGCACGTCTACGGGTTGACCGAGGTCTACGGTCCGGCGACGGTCTGCGCGAAGCATCAGGAATGGGAGCAGCTGCCGCTGGCGGAGCAGGTGCGGCTCAATGGCCGCCAGGGCGTGCGCTACCACGTCGAGGAGGGCCTGACGGTAATGGACCCCGAGACCATGAAACCCGTGCCCGCCGACGGCGAGACCATGGGCGAGATCATGTTCCGCGGCAACATCACCATGAAGGGTTATCTGAAGAACCAGAAAGCGACCGACGAAGCTTTCGCCGGCGGCTGGTTCCACTCCGGCGACCTCGCCGTGATGCAGCCTGACGGCTACGTGAAGATCCGCGACCGCTCGAAGGACATCATCATCTCCGGCGGGGAGAACATCTCCTCGCTGGAAGTCGAAGACGTCCTCTATCGCCATCCCGCGGTGCTCGCTGCCGCGGTGGTCGCCATGCCGGATGCAAAATGGGGCGAGACGCCGTGCGCCTTCGTCGAGCTCAAGGCGGGAGCAAACGTGACGGAGAACGAGCTGATCGAGTTCTGCCGCGGCCAGATGGCGAGGTTCAAGGCGCCGCGCGCCGTGATCTTCGGTGAGCTGCCGAAGACCTCGACCGGCAAGATCCAGAAGTTCGTGCTGCGCGAAAAAGCGAAGTCGACCGCTGCCATCGACACATGAGCGCGATCCCGAAGAGCGAAGAGTCCATCCTGTTGCGCGAAGACCGCGACGGACTCTGCACGCTGACCTTGAACCGGCCGGCGCAGATGAATCTGCTCACCACCGAGATGCTCGAAGCGCTGCAGGAGGCCTTCGAGGCGATTGCCGGCGACCGTCGCGTGCGCGTCGTGGTGCTCGCGGCGAAAGGCAAGGGCTTCTGCGCCGGGCACGACATCAAGGAAATCCGCGCGCTCAAGGAGCGGCCCAAAATCGAGGAGCTCTTTGCCAAGTGCAGCCGCATGATGCAGACGATCAGCGCGCTGCCGCAGCCGGTGATCGCCAGCGTGCAGGGCGCGGCGGCCGCCGCCGGCTGCCAGCTGGTCGCGCAATGTGATCTCGCGGTCGCCTCCGATGCCGCGCGCTTCACCACTCCGGGAGTGACCTGGGGCTTCTTCTGCTCGACCCCGGGAGTGGCGCTCGGGCGCAATATCTCGCGCAAGCGCGCGATGGAGATGCTGCTCACCGGCGAGCAGATCGACGCGCACAAGGCGCTGGAGTGGGGCCTCGTCAACCGCGTTGTAGCCGGCGCTGCGCTCGCCGCGGAGACGGAAAAGCTGGCGCAACAGATCGCCGACAAGCCGCCCGCGCAGGTCGCCGCGGGCAAGCGCGCCTTCTATCAGCAGATGGATCTCGGTGCCGCGCAGGCCTACGAGCTCGCCTCGGGCGTGATTTCCGCGAGCTTCGCCCATGATGAGGGACGCGAAGGCATGGAAGCCTTCCTGGAAAAGCGCAAGCCTTGGCCGAAGAAATAATCTTAGAAACGCGCGGCCTCACCAAGGAATTCAAAGGCTTCGTCGCAGTCAAGGACGTGTCTTTGAAGGTGCGGCGGGGCAGCATCCACGCCCTCATCGGCCCCAACGGCGCCGGCAAGACCACCTGCTTTAATCTCCTCACGCATTTTCTTTCGCCGACGCGCGGTCAGATCTTCTACAAGGGCCGCGACATCACCGGCGCAAGTCCCTCGCGCATCGCGCGCATGGGCCTGGTGCGCTCGTTCCAGATCTCGGCGGTGTTCCCGCATCTCACGGTGCTCGAGAACGTGCGCGTCGCCCTGCAGCGCAAGCGCGGGCACTCCTATGATTTCTGGCGCTCCGAGCGCGCGCTCGATGAGCTGAACGACGCGGCGCGCTCGCTGATCGAGGCGGTCGGCCTCACCGAGTTCGAATCCACCGTCGCAGTGGAGCTGGCCTATGGGCGCAAGCGGGCGTTGGAAATCGCCACCACGCTCGCGCTCGATCCGGAGATGATGCTGCTCGATGAGCCGACGGCGGGCATGGCGCACGCCGACGTCGAGCGCATCACGGCGCTGGTGAGGCGCGTCTCGGCGAACCGCACCGTGCTGATGGTCGAGCACAACCTTTCGGTGGTTTCCACGTTGTCGGACCGGATCACCGTGCTCCAGCGCGGCGAGATCCTCGCCGAAGGCGACTACAACACGGTGTCGAAGGATCCGCGCGTGGTCGAGGCTTACCTGGGAGCCGGGCATGCCTAGCCTGCTCGAGGTCAAGGGCCTCAATGCTTGGTACGGCGAATCGCACATCCTGCATGGCATGGACTTCGAGGTGCGCGAAGGCGAGGTGGTGACGCTGCTTGGCCGCAACGGCGCCGGCAAGACCACCACGCTCAAGTCGATCATGGGGATGGTCGGGCGGCGCGAGGGCTCGATCAAGTACGAGCAGAGGGAAATCATCCGGCTGCCCTCGAATACCATCGCGCGCCTGGGGATTGCGATCTGCCCCGAGGAGCGCGGCATCTTCTCGAGCTTGAACGTCGAGGAGAACCTGCTGTTGCCGCCCAAGGTGCGCGACGGCGGGCTCGACCTGGCGGCGATCTACGAGCTGTTCCCCAACCTGCGCGAGCGCCTGAAGAGCCAGGGCACCAAGCTCTCCGGCGGCGAGCAGCAGATGCTCGCCATCGGGCGCATCCTGCGCACCGGCGCGCGCCTGCTGATGCTCGACGAGCCGACCGAGGGCCTGGCGCCGGTGATCGTGCAGCAGATCGGCCGCACCATCGCGCGCCTCAAGCAGCAGGGCTTTACCATCCTGCTGGTCGAGCAGAATTTCCGCTTCGCCCAGACCGTGGCCGACCGCTACTACGTGGTCGAGCACGGCCGCGTGGTGGAGATGATTTCCAACACCGCGCTCGAATCGAGCATGAACAAGATTCACGCGTATCTCGGCGTCTGATTTTTCAACCAGGAGGATGTAATGGCATTGCGTAAACTAGCTTTGGCCGCCTCGGTGGCCCTCGCGATGGGACCAGCCCATGCGCAGATCTCGGACGGCATCATCAAGATCGGCGTGCTGAACGACCAGTCGAGCCTCTACGCCGACATCGCCGGCCAGGGCTCCGCGGTCGCGGCGCGCATGGCGGTCGAGGACTTCGGCGCGGCGAAAAAGGGCATGAAGGTCGAGGTGATCTCGGCCGATCACCAGAACAAGCCCGAAGTCGGCTCGAGCATCGCGCGGCAGTGGTATGACGTCGACAAGGTCGATGTGATCGTCGATGTGCCGACTTCCTCGGTGGCGCTGGCGATCAACCAGGTGACGCGCGAGAAGAACAAGGCGTTCCTGGTCTCGGGCGCGGCGACCTCCGATCTGACGGGCAAGGCGTGCTCGCCGAACACGATCCACTGGACCTACGACACCTGGATGCTGGCGCACGGCACCGGCAGCGCGATCGTGAAGACCGGCGGCAAGAGCTGGTTCTTCCTTACCGCGGATTACGCCTTCGGCCACGCGCTCGAGCGCGATACCGAAGAGGTGGTGGTGAAGGAGGGCGGCAAAGTGCTCGGCAAGGTGCGCCATCCGCTCAATACGCAGGATTTCTCGTCCTTCCTGCTGCAGGCGCAGTCGTCCAAGGCGCAGATCATCGGTCTCGCCAATGCCGGGGGCGACACCATCAACTCGATCAAGCAGGCGGCCGAGTTCGGCATCGTCGGCAAGGGTCAGAACCTCGCCGGGATGCTGGTGTTCATCAGCGACATCCATGCGCTGGGGCTCGACAAGGCGCAGGGCCTGATCTTCACCGAGACCTTCTACTGGGACCAGAACGACCGCACGCGCGCCTTCGCCAAGCGCTTCGCCCCGCAGTACAAGGGCAACATGCCGACCATGGTGCAGGCCGGCGTGTACTCGGCGGTGCTGCATTACCTGAAGGCGATCGAGGCGGCGAAGACCGACGACGGCCCGAAGGTGATCGCGAAGATGAAGGAGCTGCCGACCGACGACCCGCTGTTCGGCAAGGGCATGGTGCGCAAGGACGGGCGCAAGATCCACGACGCCATCCTGGTCGAGGTGAAGAAGCCTTCCGAGTCCAAGGGACCGTGGGACTACTACAAGATCCGCAGCACGATTCCGGCGGCGCAGGCATTCCGTCCCGAGAAAGATGGGGGCTGCGAGCTCGTTAAGTAACCGCCCATGACCGAGATCTTCGGCGTCCCGACGCAGGCGCTCTTCGGCCAGCTGTTGATCGGCCTGATCAACGGCTCGTTCTATGCGCTCCTGTCGCTCGGGCTCGCCGTGATCTTCGGTCTGCTCAACATCATCAACTTCACCCACGGCGCCCAGTACATGATGGGCGCCTTCGTGGCCTGGTTCCTGCTCAACCAGGCGGGGTTGAGCTACTGGTGGGCACTGGTCCTCGCGCCGCTCACGGTCGCCGTGTTCGGCATGATCATCGAGCGCACCATGCTCAAGCAGCTCTACAAGCTCGACCATCTCTACGGGCTGCTGCTCACCTTCGGTCTCGCGCTCATCATCCACGGCCTGTTCCGCAACCAGTACGGCTCGTCGGGCATGCCGTACGCGATACCGGCGCAGCTCGCCGGCGGCCAGAACCTGGGCTTCATGTTCCTGCCGAACTACCGCGCCTGGGTGATCGTCTTTTCGCTGGTGGTCTGCCTGAGCACCTGGTTCGTGATCGAGAAGACCAAGCTCGGCTCGTACCTGCGCGCGGCGACGGAGAATCCCGAGCTGGTGCGCGCCTTCGGCATCAACGTGCCGCGCATGATCACGCTCACCTACGG
>DASWER010000412.1:0-9617 GCA_036394655.1 Burkholderiales bacterium | reverse complement strand
ACCGGCGCGCCGTCCATTTCCGCGATCCAGCAGCGCTCGCGCTTCGCATCGAAGTGCTGGATGAATTTCGCCGCGATCCCGGCGACCAGCGCCTCGAAGCGCATGCCCCAGCCGTATTCCTCGTCGTAGATCGCGCCGTGGCGCTGGATGACCCAGCCGATGTCACCGGGCCGGTGGGCACGCAACCTGATCAACCCCTTTGCCGCCTGCGGCTCGAGCACGCTGTGCACCGTTTGCAGGGCCTGCACCAGCTTCTCGCGATGCGCCGCCGGCAAAGGCGCGAGCATCTCGCCGGTCGCGCGACGCGAGCCTTCATCGAGCGTGCTGAAGGCCTTGCGGCCCTTCGGCGTGAGCGACAGGCGGATCTGGCGCGCGTCGTGCCTGGCGGCCTCGCCCGCCACCAGCTGCTGGCGCCGCAGGCCGGCGAGCAGGCGGCTCAGGTAGCCGAGATCGAGATCGAGATCGGCGCCGAGCTCGCTCGCGGTGCAGGTGCCGCGCTGCCCAAGCTCGTACAGCACCCGCGCCTGCGGCAGCGCAAACGAACTGCCGAGATAGCCCGGCTGCAGCGCGCCGATGCGCCGCGTGTAGAAGCGGTTGAAGCGCCGCACGGCCTCCGTGGGGGAATGCGTGCGAGACATGCGCCATGCTCGGCGCAGATACTTGCTTTTGTCAAGTAATCCATAATCGCGCCATGAACCCATTCGATCTCAAGGGAAGAGCGGCGCTGGTCACCGGCGGCAATGGCGGCATCGGCCTGGGCATGGCGCTGGGCCTGGCGCGTGCCGGTGCCAGGGTCGCCATCGGCGGGCGCGATGCCGCCAAGAATGCCGCCGCCGTGCAGCAACTCGGGGCCGGCGCGATCGCCATCGCGGCGGACGTGTCCGATGAGCGCGCCTGCCGCGGCATGGTCGATCAGGCGGCCGAGAAGCTCGGGCGCCTCGACATCCTGGTCAACAACGCCGGCATCAATGTGCGCAAACGACCCGAGGAATACAGCCTCGAGGAATGGCACCGCGTGCTGGAATCGAACCTGACGAGCGCCTTCGTCGCCTCGCAGGCGGCCTATCCGCACCTGCAGCACGCGGGCGGCGGCAAGATCGTCAACATCGGCTCGATGATGTCGATCTTCGGCGCCTCGTTCGCCGCGCCCTACGGCGCGAGCAAGGGCGGCATCGTGCAGCTCACGCGCGGGCTCGCCTGCGCCTGGGCGAAGGACAACATCCAGGTGAACGCGGTGCTGCCGGGCTGGATCGACACCGCGCTAACGCGCCGCGCGCGCGAGGAAGTGGCGGGCCTGCACGAGCGGGTGCTGGCGCGCACGCCCGCGGGGCGCTGGGGCGCGCCGCAGGACATGGCGGGAATCGCGGTGTTCCTGTGCTCGGCTGCCTCGGACTTCGTGACCGGGACTGCTATCCCGGTCGACGGGGGCTACGCCGCGCAGGGATGAACTGGTTCTTCTGCATCGCCGCCTGGACTGGCGCGGTGCCGAGGAAGTCGAGGAACGCCTGCGCCGAGGCGCGCTTCGTGCTGCCGGCCATCACGCCGGCGGCGAAGACGCTCAGGTTATCCAGCTCCTTCGGCAGCGGACCGACGATGTCGATGCCCGGTACCGGCGCAAGCTCGCAAAGGAGCTGCGCGCCCAGCTCGACCTCGCCCTTCGCGATTGCCACGGCCACCGGACCCTTTTCGACAATGACGCGTTTCTTCAAACGCTCGACCAGCCCCAGCCGCTCGAGAAGCTGGGCGAAGTAGATGACGCTCGCGCCCATGCGCGAATGGCCCACCGACTGTGCGTTGAGGAGCGCACGTTTCAGGGCATCGACTGTACTGATGTCGGGTTTGCGCGCCCCGGCGCGCACCGCGATCCCGACGCCCGAGCTGCCCATCTCGACGCGCGTGGCGGCGAGCACCTTTCCCTGCCGGACGAGCGAGTCGATGCCTTCGGCGGTGAGGATCACGACATCGGCGCTCGCGCCCTCGGCGATGGATTTGAGCAATGCCTGCGTGGCATGAAACTCGACCCGGAGCCCGCCGGCCGCGTCATCGAGCACGCCCTTCATCGCCAGAGTGCTCAGTACCGTAACGTCAAAACGTGGTTTCGAGGGAGAGGTAGATGTAATTGGAGCCTCCGTTGACGCTGCCGAAGAACTGCGACTTGCCGAACGCGCCCGAGCGGTGCGACACGCCGATGCCGAGGTAGGTTTCCTTCGCGACGCGCACGTCGAAGCTCGGATCGAGGTAGCCGAGGAGCTTCCAGTTGCCGCGGTTGCGGCGCCCCTGGTCGTGCAGTTCCATCTGCGAGATCTGCTCCGAATAGGAAAGGCCGGCGCCGATGCCCAGGCGCGTGTGCACCCAGCGGTCCCAGCCGAAGCCGTACCAGTACGCCTTGAAGAACGCCATCCCCGACCAGAAATCGTCCTGGTAGGTCTTTTCGAAATGGCGCTGGATGCCGACGAAGCCGGCGAGGTCGACCGGCCAGCCGCCCGCGCCCTCGATGAGCTTGCGGCCGAGGTGCAGCGCCGCGACGTCGGTGTTGTCGACCGTGTGGCGCTTGGTGCAGTTGAGCCGCGCGACCTGCAGCACGTCGCAGTCGCTCGAGTTGCCGTAGAGCACCTTGACGATCAGCGGTTTCGCGCGGGAATCCAATGCGGGCGCCCAGCGGTCCTGCTTGGGCGAGAAGTCGTAGAGGAAGCCGAAGAACGCCTCGCTATGCAGGCCGCCCTGCGCCAGCGGGCTGCCGCTGATCTGGCTCGAGCGGCGCGTGGCGTTGAGCCCGCCGATCAGGTTCCAGCTCTCGGTGAGCGCGTAGCTCGCGTAGAGCGCGGCCTGAAGATCCAGCCCGGCGCCGGCGTGGTAATCGCTGGTGCCGTAGTAGAAGTCGTTCAGCTTGGCATTGCGCCACGCCAGCACGAGCTGCGGGCGCACGGTCAGCCGGCCGCGGCGCCAATCGTTGGCCCAGTAGCCCGCGCGCAGCTCCATACCCTCCGAGGCATGGCTCGCATCGCGCAGCACTTCGACGTACGGCGTGCCCCAGCTCATGCGCCGGCGCAGGCTCGCGCCGGCATCGAACCCGGGCTCGCGCGGCGCGAGGCCGAGCGTGCTGGTCGGCTGCCGGTCGCGCGTGAAGCCCTCGAACCGGTAGCGCAGGAAGACGTCGACGCGCCAGTCCTCCTGCTTGAACTTGAGGCCAAGGCTCGAGCCATGCAGGTAGGCGCGCTCGCCTTCGTAGAGGTAGAGCGGCAGCTGGTCCGCGCCGCCCTCGGCGCCGCGGTAGGTCGAGCGCTCGTGGCGCAGGACGTAGCCGACCGCCGCACCACCCACGGGCAGGACGTCGATCAGCGGATCGCTCGACGCTGAAGCGCTGCTTGCGAACAGCGCGAGCGCTAGCGCGAGGTAGACTGCGCGAACTCCCAACAATGAAGTGAATCCCCCTATGCGCGCCTATCTTAGTTTGATTCTTCTTGCCGCCCCATTGTTGGTTCACGCCGCCGAGCCGCTGAAGCTGCAGCGCGCGCCGCTGCCCAATCCGCCGTGGCCCGCGGGCGACGAGCGCGGCATGGGCAACCAGATGGGCAGCGCCACCTGGGGCCGCTGCGCGTGGCACATGACGCTGCCCGGCGCTCAGGTCTACGAGCTGTCGCAGCTGCGCTCGAACACCATGCCGCTCTCGCCCTTCGCCGGACCGTATGTGGTGAAGCCGAAGCCGACTTCCGGCATCCCGCTGACCGCGCATGCTTTCAATGGCGAAACCATGAACGAAGGCGCGGAGCCGGCGCAGCAAGGCACGCAGTTCGACCCGCTCGGCCACTTCGCATCGTTCCGCCAGCCGTGGGACGGCAAGCTGCCCTTCCCGGCGGAGAACGCGATCTACTACGGCGGCTTCACGCAGCGCGAGGTGAAGCCGACGCCGGATTCGCCGCTGCTGCGGCTTGGCATGGACAAGGTGCCGCCGATCATCACCAGCGCGCTGCTGCTCGACGCCAAGGCGCTGGTCGGCAAGGGCCAGCCGATGAAGGCCGGCGAGGTGGTCACCGCGAAGCACATCGAGGAGATGCTCAAGGCGCAAGGACTCGGCTTTCGCGGCATCCTGCCCGGCGACGTGCTCTACATCCATACCGGTTGGGGCGACTACTGGCGCGACCCCGACACGGACAAGACCTATTACAGCAAGGCCCCCGGCCTCGCCTACGACGCGGCGCGCTACCTGACGGAGAAACGCATCGTCGCCATCGGTCTCGACACGCCGTTCATCGACGCGGTGCCCGAAGGCATGCTCCAGGGCAAGGCCGCGCCGGCCGAAGGTACGCCGCCCGCCCTACCGTTCGCCATCCATCACCACATGCTCACCCAGGCGGGCATCCACCATATCGAGAACGCCAAGCTCGACGAGATGGCGCGCGACAAGGTGTGGCTCTCATGCACCATGGTGTTGCCGCTGCTCGACAAAGGTGCGGCCGGATCGGCGATCCGGCCGGTGGCGATCGGCGCGCCTACAGCAGCTGTAAAAAAATGATCGCGAGACCGATCAGCGAGACGCACCACACGCCGGTGCGCAGCCAGGGAATGCCGGCGAGGTACGCCACGGCGTAGGCCAGCCGCGCCCAGAAGAAGATCTGCGCGCCGAGCAGCGTCGCGCTGTTGGTCTTGCCGGCGATCACCGCGACGAGTACCAGCGAAGCGAACATCACCAGGCTCTCGAGCATGTTGTGGTGCGCGCGCCACGCGCGTCCCGCCCATCCGGTGCACTGCGCGAGCCCTTCGCGGTTGCCGGCGAGCGCCGGTAGCCCGACCTGCAACGTGGCGCCAGTGACTGCGACCAGCATCTGCACGAACGTCAGCAGCACTGCCCATAACAGGAGCGCTAATTCCGGCTTCATCGTTTCCCCCTCCCTGGAAGAGGAATTATTGTCGCCGATCGTTGACCTGTGTAGCGATGGACTTCCGGCAAAAGCTGGCGCAAGATGTGATGCAAGGTCGACACGACCCATAAGAAGGAAAAAATCGCGACCGCCACTAGAGCCGCGAAGAGCAGCAGAGTCGTCAAAGGATTGCGGCGCGCGAGCAAGGCGCGACCCGCCGAAGGAAAACTACCCTCCGAAGAAACCCTACCGCTGCCAGGCCGCGCGGCGGAATTGCTTGCGGCGCGAGGTTACCGCCAGGCGCCGGCCGGCGAACTCGTGGATCTTCTCCCGGATCTCGCCGCGGATGTCCCCGGGCAACGCGGTCGCAGCATCGTCGAAGCGGGTCACCACGTCCTCCGGGGCGGGCGGGCCGTCGTGAAAAAAGCCACGGCCCTTGTCCCAGACCAGCGCCCGGTCGCTGGAATCGACCCCGTAACAGAGCTGGAACAGCGTCACCTCGCCCTCGGCCTGCCAGACGAACAGGTCGAAAAAGTCGTCGTGGAACCAGCGCCGGCGTGCCGGCGGGTCGTCCGCGACCCCGAGGATCTCTTTCAGCATCTTGGGTCCTTTGACCATAAGTATGCCGCGCAGGTTCGACAAGCGCTGTCAGGGAAAAGTTGTCAACGGGTCGCCACAGCGGCGACCGACGGACGGGGTCAACGTGTGGGCCGTCCGGCGCGTTCGGGGACAGAGGAACGCGCAATACACACAGGGTCAAATCTTGCTCTGACGAAGGAGTGATAGCGTGAATACAGAGACACCGATGAAACCGGCGCCAGCGACCGAGCGGCATTCCGACTTTCTGAAGTCGCTGGTCGAGTTCACGAAGGATCACCGCGCCGCGCGCTGGAGCGGCACGCTGTCGGAATTCCTCGAGAGCGTATTCCGCGCCGATCCCAAAGGCATCACGCGCTCGAGCCACCAGTACATGTGGGACATGCTGCGGTCCAACGGCTTCGACGACGTCGGTGGCAAGTTCCGCAATTCGCTTTTCGAAGACGAGCTCTTCGGCATCGACGACACCATCACGCGGGTCGTCGACTACTTCAAGGCGGCGAGCGCAGGCTCCGAAGTCGGCCGCCGCCTGTTGCTGCTGCTCGGGCCGCCCTCCGGCGGCAAGTCGAGCATGGTGATCCTGCTCAAGCGCGGGCTCGAGGCGTACAGCCATACCGAGCCCGGCGCGCTCTATGCGATCCACGGCTGCCCGGTACACGAGTCGCCGCTGCACCTCATCCCGCACACCCTGCGGCCGCAGTTCCGCCAGACCTACGGCGTGGAGATCACCGGCGAGCTGTGCCCGCATTGCGAGAGCCGCGTGCAAAGCGACTTCCACGGCGACTTCATGCAGGTGCCGGTCGAGCGCATCTTCATCTCCGAAGCGGGCCGCCTGGGCGTGGGCACTTATGCGCCGCACGACCCGACCACCGCCGACATCGCCGATCTGGTCGGCTCGGTGGATCTCTCCAAGGTCTCCGAATTCGGCGACGAGGGCGACCCGCGCGCCTGGTCGTGGTCGGGCGCGGTATATGCCGCGAGCCGCGGCCTGCTCGAGATGATCGAGATCCTCAAGGTGAAGCGCGAATTCCTGTATCTCCTGCTGACGCTGACGCAGGAGAAGAACGTCAAGGTGTCGCGCTTCCCGCTGATCAGCCTTGACGAGACCATCATCGCGCACACCAACCTCGCCGAGTTCCGCAAGTTCCTGCAGGAGCCGGAGAACGAGGCGCTGCTCGACCGCATGGTGATCATCCAGGTGCCCTACACGCTCGATTACAAGGAAGAGGCGCGCATCTACCGCAAGCTGTGCTCCTCGACCCAGGCGTTCCGCGAAGTGCATCTCGACCCGCATGCGCTGCATGTCGCGGCGGTGTTCTCGGTGCTCTCGCGCCTGGGCGAGGCCGAAGAGCGCGACGCCGACAACGTGAAGAAGGTGCGCCTGTACGCCGGCGAGGACGTCGAAGGCATCGCGCCGAACGAAGCCGACAAGATCCGCGCCAAGAATCCCGACGAGGGTCTGGCCGGCGTCTCGCCGCGCTTCGTGATCAACGCGCTGTCCAACGCCATCATCCAGTCGAGCGCGAAGAGCCTCACCACCATGGACGTGCTGATCGCGCTGAAGGATGCGATCGAGTCCGACGTGCGCATCGACAGCAAGAAGAAGAGGAAGTGGGTCGACTTCCTGGTGGTGGTGCGCAAGGACTTCTACAACCGCTGGGTGAAGGAAGACGTGCACAAGGCGCTGTTCGTCTCCTTCGAGCAGGAAGCGCAGCAGCTGCTCGACAAGTATCTCGACGAAGTCGAGGCGACGCTCGACAACCGCACGCTGCGCGATCCCATCACCTCGGAGGAGCGCAAGCCCGATGAGCGTTTCCTGCGCTCGGTGGAGGAGAAGATCCGCATCTCCGAGTCGGGCAAGGTCTCGTTCCGCCAGGAAGTGGTACGCAAGGCGATGGGCGCCTACAAGCGCGGCGAGAAGTTCACGCTCGATTCCCACGCACCGCTGCACGACGCGGTGGAGCAGTACCTGTTCGAGAGCCGGCGCGATGTGCTGCGCCTGGTGTCCTCGACCTCGCGGCCCGACGACGAGACGCGCCAGAAGATTTCCGTGGTCGAGAAGCGCCTGGTCGACGAGTACGCCTACGACCCACACAGCGCGCGCGAGGCGCTCAACTACGTGACCACGCTGCTCGCCCAGGAATAGCGTGACGATCCGCCTCGCCGCCGAGACGCCCTGGTACGACCTGTTCTCGCGCGGCGCGCGCGACTGGCTGCGCCACAACGAGAAGGTGCGCGACGCGGTCAAGGACACGCTGCCCGAGCTGCTCGCGAACTCCGACCTGATGACCGGTCCGAGCAGCCGCACGGTGGCGGTGCCGGTGAAATTCCTCGAGCACTCGCGGCTGCGGCTGTCCGACGCGTCGGTGAACCAGGGCGCGGGCCAGGGACGCGGCGAGCCCGGCGACGTGCTGCAACCGGGGCGCGAGGAAGGCGACCAGCCCGGACAGCAGGGCGGCACCGGCGAGGGCGAGATCCGCTTCGTCGTCGAGCTGAAGGTCGAGGAGATCGTCGACTGGCTGTGGGAAGAGCTGAAGCTGCCGGAATTGAAGCCCAAGCGCACTGCCACCATCGACCAGGCCGAATACATCCGCGAAGGCTGGGACAAGCGCGGCGCGCGCTCACGGCTGGATCGCAGGCGCACGATGAAGGAGGCGGTGAAGCGCCACGCCATCCAGGGCAACGGCACCTCCATCGTGGCGGAGGAGCCGATCTCGCTGGTCAACGACGACCTGCGCTTCCGGCAACTCGTCAAGCGGCCGACGCCGGCGACCAGCGCCGCGGTGATCTTCGCGCTCGATGTCTCGGGCAGCATGGACGAGGCGCAGCGGCGCCTCGCCAAGCAGTTCTTCTTCTTCGCGCTGCAGGGCATCCGCCGCCAGTACGCCAAGGTCGAGACGGTGTTCCTCGCGCATGCCGCGCAGGCCTGGGAATTCGACGAGAGCCAGTTCTTCCAGGCCTCCTCGAGCGGCGGCACGGTGACCTCCAGCGTGGCGCGCCTCGCGCTCGACGTGATGGGCACGCGCTACGATCCGGGCCGCTACAACGTCTACTTCTTCTACGCCTCCGACGGCGAGAACGCCGCCGAGGATCGCGACGAGGCACGCGGCACGCTCGCCGAGATCGCCCAGCAGGTGAACTACAGCGGCTACTGCGAGACCGGCGGCGTCGCCACCTTCCGCCCGCGCGACACGCAGCTCGCCGAGATCTTCACCGAGCTCAAGGGCGGCGGGCTCGCGGTCGGCACCAGCCACATCGCCTCGCAGGACGACGTCTGGAAGGCGATCCGCGAGTTCTTCACCCAGCAGAGTCAAAGTGAGTGAGCTCGAGGAGTACGCCCAGCAGATCGAGTCGCTAGCGCAGCGCCTCGGGCTCGACTACTACCCGGTCGACTTCGAGATGGCGCCGGCATCGCTGATGACCGAGATCGCGGTCTACGGCCTGCCGGTGCGCATGCCGCACTGGTCCTTCGGCGTGCGCTACATCCACCAGCTGGTGCGCCAGAGCATGGGCCACTCGAAGATCTTCGAGGTGATGTTCCCGGGCGATCCGTGCCGCGCCTTCCTGATGGACACCAACTCCACGGCAGAGAACGCGCTGGTGACGGCGCACGTGCTGGGGCACGCCGATTTCAGCAAGAACAACCAGCTGTTCGCGCGCTTCCACGCCATGGCGGGCGGCAACATCGTCGAGACCGCCGCGGCGCACGCGCACCGCATCCAGCTCGCGATCGAGGCGCACGGCGTCGAGCGCGTCGAGTCGGTGCTCGACGCGGCACTTGCCCTCGAAGCGCATATCGACATTGGCGGCGAGCTGCACCGCGTGCGCTATCCCGAGTTCATCGCCAAGACGCCGGCTGCGACGCCGAACGCGTTCCAGAGCCGCTTCCAGCAATTGCCGGGCGCCGAAGAGCGCGCCGCGCCGCAGACCGGCCTGGTGCGCGCGCCGGTGCCGCCGCATCCGGAATACGACCTGCTCTGGTTCATCGCCAATTACGCCCCCGAGCTCGAGCAGTGGGAACGCGACATCTTCCTGATGGTGCGCGCCGAGTCGTTCTACTTCTACCCGGTGTTCGCCTGCCAGATCATGAACGAGGGCTGGGCCTCGTACTGGCACGCGCGCCTGTTGCGCGAGGCCGATTTCCTGCCGCAGCCGCTGTAT
>DASWER010000411.1:0-3429 GCA_036394655.1 Burkholderiales bacterium | reverse complement strand
CCCGCCGTCAGTTCATGCTCGGCTCGAGCGCGTGGCTTGCGCTATCTGGAATTCCCGGCAGTGCGCTCGGCCAGGCCCCGGGCACGCTCAAAGCGCCGGTGGTCGATTCGCTCGTGGTGCAGATCATCACCGACAGCAGCTACGACACGCCGCGGCCGATGACGCACAAGCTGGTGAAGGTGCGCCGCAAGCCGTTCAGCGTCGCGCCGAGCCTGAAGACGCTGCACAGCGAATGGGGGCTGGCGACGGCGCTCGAGTCGCGCATCGGGTCGGACACGCGCACCCTGATGCTCGACTACGGCTATACGCCGGAAGCGCTGGTGAACAACATGGAGTTCATCGGCATGGACGCGGCCAGGACGCAGGCGCTGATCCTGAGCCACGGTCACTACGACCATCTCGGCGGGCTGATCGGCTTCCTGCAGAAATACCGCAGCCGGCTGCCGGACAATCTCACGCTCTACGTCGGGGGCGAGGACAACTTCTGCCAGCGCAAGACCGGCTCGGGCACGCCGGGGCACTTCGCCGATTGGGGCGTGCTCGACCGGCGCGAGCTCGACAAGCTCAAGGTGAAGGTGGTGATGTGCGAGCGCCCCACGGTGATCGAGGGCCACGCCTTCACCACCGGCAACATCCCGCGCACCAGCTTTGAAAAGGTATTCCCCAACACGCTGGTGTCGTACCGCAAGGGCGCCGACGGCGCCGGCTGCAACATGCCGGCCGCGGACGCGAAAGCGAAAGGCGAGTTCGTGCAGGACGAGCACCTGGACGAGCACGCGACGTGCTTCAACGTCAAGGATCGCGGGCTGGTGGTGATCTCCTCGTGCGGCCATGCCGGCATCGTGAACTCCGTGCGCCAGGCGATCGCGGTCTCCGGTGTGAGCAAGGTGCATGCCGTCATGGGCGGCTTCCATCTCTTCCCCGCCGACGAGGACTATCTGCGCCGCGTCATCGCCGAGCTGCAGGCCATGAATCCGGACGTGCTCATCCCGCTGCACTGCTCGGGTCCCGAGATCGTCCGGCTGACCCGCGCCGTTGCGCCCGACAAGCTGCTCACTTCGACGACGGGGACCGAATTCACCTTCGGCGCGTGAAGCTCGCGCTCGCGGCCGGCGGCGCGCTGCTCGGCGCGGCGCTGCTCCTCGTCTTTTACCCATCGACGAACAGCCCAGAGCGTCGCGCGGACGCCGGCCGGCTGATGACGGAGCTGATGTCGGGCAAAGCCGCGGTTGGCGGGCCCTTCGCGCTGCCCGACGCAAGCGGCCATACGCGCCCGCTGTCGGACTTCCGCGGCAAGCTGGTGCTGCTGTACTTCGGCTATACCCAATGCCCCGACGTCTGCCCGACGGACCTTGCGCGCATCGGCGCGATGTTGCGCTCGCTCGGCCCCCAGGCCGAGGCGGTCCAGCCGCTCTTCGTCACGCTCGACCCCGAGCGCGACACGCCCGGGATATTGCGCGAGTACGCCGCCGCCTTCCATCCGCGGCTCATCGCGCTGCGTGGCAGCGAGGAGCAGACGCGCCGCATCGCGACGAGCTACAAGCTGTTCTACGAAAAGGTGCCGCAGGCTCGCGGCTACGTTATCGACCATGCGCCGCTCACGTTCCTGCTCGATCGTGAAGGCAAGTACATCGCGTTCTTTCCGCCGGGCACGCCGGCCGACCGGATGGCGGCAATGGTGCGCGAGGCGCTCCAACAGCCGGGATGACGCAAATGCTTTACAAAGGCGCCGGCGGATCGGTGATCGTGCCCAAATCAGTCTTCCTCGACCGCGAAGACGGCGGCCACCTGATCGTGCGGCCGCCGACCGATGTGTGGGAGGCGAGCGAGCTCGCGCCGGCGCAGTTCATCCAGTGGCAATTTCTGGTCGCCGCCACCGGCCGGGCGATGATCGAGGTGCTGCCGCAGCTCGAGGGCGGCTGCGTGAATTACTTCGAGGCCGGCAACTGGGCGCTGAACGAAGCGGCGCCGCCGAAGGGAGCGAAGCGCGCGCCGGATCATCGCAGCGTGCACATGCATATCTTCGGCCGCAGCCGCAGCGCAAGACATCCGTCGTGGCGCTGGGGCGAGGCGCCGCGGCTGCCCGACTACAAGGACCGCCAGGCCTTCATGCGCGGCTTCGCGCCGCTCGAGGAGAAGGAATGCAAGGCGATCATGAAGCGCGCGCGCGGCATCCTCTCGGAATGGAAGGAGCGACGATGAATAAATGGGGACTGTCCCTATTTTTGTGGGCAGCGGTGTCCATGGCGCAAACCTATCCGGCGAAGCCGGTGACCTGGATCGTGCCGTTCCCGCCGGGCGGCGGCACCGACATCTCGGCGCGCACGGTGGCGACCAAGCTCACCGACAAATGGAAGCAGCCGGTGGTGATCGAGAACCGCAGCGGCGCAGCCGGCATCCTCGGCGCCGACGCGGTGGCGAAGGCGCGGCCCGACGGCTACACGCTCCTGATAGTGAACGTGGGCATCACCTCGATCAATCCGGCGCTCTATGCGAAGCTGCCGTACAACCCCGACACCGCGTTCACGCCGGTCTCGCTCATCTGCGAGCTGCCGTTCGTGCTGATGGCGAGCCCGTCATTCCCGCCCAACTCGGTCAAGGAGCTGGTCGCCTATGCCAAGGCGAATCCCGAGAAGGTGACCTTCGCGAGCTCGGGCCAGGGCGGCTCGCCGCACCTCACCGCGGAGATCTTCCAGCTCGCCACCGGCACGAAGATGACCCACGTGCCCTACAAGGGCGGCGGGCAGGCGATGCCCGACCTGATGGCGGGGCATGTCGACCTGCTGTTCGCCTCGGTGCTCGAAAGCTCGGGCCACATCAAGAGCGGCAAGCTCAAAGGCCTCGCGGTGACGCATGCGAAGCGCTCGCCCGCGCTGCCCGACGTGCCGACGCTCGCCGAGGCCGGCGTGAAGGACGCCGAATCCGGCTCATGGATCGCGCTGCTCGCGCCGGCGGCAACGCCCGCCGCGATCGTCGCCAGGGTCGGCGCCGACTTGAAAGAGGCGGTGGAGGCGCCAGAGGTTAAGGAAAAACTCATCGCGCAGGGCGCCGTGCCGCAGGCCAGCACGCCGGCGGAGCTGCAAGCGCTCATTAATTCGGACCTCGCGCGCTACGGGCGGATCATCCGCGCGAAGGGGTTGAAGGCCGAGTGAGTGTCAAAGAATGAGAGGGTGCGGCGGATTCACGTCGTGACGCGCCAGGCGCGGGACTAAGATCGCAGCATGGAAGTGTTATTGATCGACGATCAGGCAGTCAGCGTCCAGGTGTATGCCGCCATCATCAGAAAGACGTTCAGCGGCGCGCGGGTGCACATCGCGCTCGATCTCTCCGAAGGGCTGCAGATCGCCGCGCATCGCAAGCTGGAGCTCGTGCTGCTCGATCTGATGCTGCAGAATTCCAGCGGCGTGCACACGCTGAACAAGTTCCGCA